>NZ_AYTE01000016.1:0-192892 GCF_000506245.1 Williamsia sp. D3
GCGAGTGGTGTTCTTCTGTCGTAACCCTCACTGTCCGTACGGACCGGGCCTCTGATTGCCCGAACCGGGCGGGCCGTAGTACGGCCCGGGCGCTTGTCCGTAGCCCCCGGCCTGTCCGCCGGGAGTACCGAACTGCTGCGGCGGTGGACCGTAACCTTGCGGCTGACCGTGAGCCGGTGGCTGACCGTAGCCTTGTGGCTGACCGCCGCCCTGTGGCTGGTTCGGACCGGACACTCCGGGCCCGGGCCGACTGCCCTTACCCGCGGCCAAGGCCAAATAAGCGGCGACGCCGGCAGCGATCAAGGTGATGAACGCGCCGAGGACCACAAGCCACAGTGCCCACCCCGCGTCCACCTCGGAGGTGTCGCCGGCATCGCCGTCGATGACAACACTGCCCGGGTCGGCGATGAACACAAGGGACACGATCACCGCGACCAGTCCCAGAACCGTCCCCGCGATGGCCGCGATCGCGGGATACCTGTTGATGATCAACGGAACAGCAGCACCGGCCAACAGGAGCCCGATGATGATGGTGGCGATGCCCGGCGCACTGGTTTCGGCCTCTGCCTCGCTCTCGGCGTCGGCCACCTCGCTCGAGTCGGCCGTGTCGTCGCCTGCGTCGATGGTCACCGAACCGAGGCCACTGATCGACACGCTTCCAACACCGAAGTCCTGTGACGCCCAGGTGAAAAAGCTGAACAGCACGATCAGCAGGCCGCCGACGGCAAGAGCGATGCCCGGGAACCTCACCGCGGAATTGGACGACCTGGGAGCGAGCAGTCGACTCTTGGCGGACGTCTGGTTCGGACCGGCGGAACCGAAGGCCGACTGATAACCGGGTTGCTGCGGCGGATAGCCGGGTCCCGGTTGGTGGCCAGGTTGATGACCCCCGGGATGGTACCCACCGGGCTGATGGCCGCCGGGACCCCCAGGCGGCGGGAACCCACCGCTGTTTCCGGATGGCGGACCGTAGGTCATGTTCTCCCCCTGATCAGTGCATCACCGACGCGCGGACGCACGTTCGGACCCCGATCGTAGCGTCCGGTGTTCGGTGGAGACCGAGGCCCGCGAGTCGGCGGCAACGCAGGCGGCGAACTCTCACACGCCGGCGTTCGCGTCCTGCTTCTTCTTGAGTTCCAGGGCGATGTCGATCAGTTGGTCTTCCTGGCCACCGACCAGCTTTCGACTGCCCGCCTCGATCAAGATCGCTGCGGCGGACACACCGTACTTCTCGGCGTGGCCCTCGGCGTGCTTGAGGAACGAGCTGTAACACCCGGCGTAGCCCATCATCATCGCGGGCCGGTCGACCAGGCATTCGGTGGGCATGACCGGCCGCACCACGTCCTGCGCGGCGTCGGCGATCTTCATGAAGTCGATGCCGGTGCTGATACCCAGCTTGTCGCAGACACCGACAAACGCCTCCACGGGCGTGTTGCCGGCGCCGGCACCGAAGCGGCGGACCGACCCATCGATCTGTTGAGCGCCCGCCCGAACGGCCGCAATGGAATTGGCGACCGCGATGTCGAGGTTCTCATGGCCGTGGAAGCCGATCTGAGCGTCGTCCCCCAGCTCGGCACGCAATGCGGACACCCGATCCGACACCTGTTCCAGCACCAGTGCGCCGGCCGAATCGACGACGTACACACACTGGCAACCCGCATCGGCCATGATCCGCGCCTGTTTCGCGAGCACCTCGGGAGGCTGACTGTGCGACATCATCAAGAACCCCACGGTCTCGAGCCCCAACTCACGCGCCAACCCGAAATGCTGAATCGACACATCGGCCTCGGTGCAATGGGTCGCGATACGACAGATCTGCGCACCGTTGTCCTGCGCCGCCCGGATGTCGTCCTTGATCCCCAGACCAGGCAACATCAAGAACGCGATCTTCGCCGTCGTCGCCGTCTCGACCGCCGCCCGGATTAACTGCTGCTCAGGAGTCTTCGAGAACCCGTAGTTGAAGGACGACCCACCGAGACCGTCGCCGTGGGTCACCTCGATCACCGGAACACCCGCACCATCGAGGGCGGCCACGATGTCACGCACCTCTTGCTCGGTGAACTGGTGACGCTTGTGATGGCTGCCGTCACGCAACGACGAATCCGTGATGCGAATGTCCAGGGCATCACTGTATTTGCGAGCACCTGCCATGAGGTCTGCCGAATCAGCGAACATGTCAGACACCAACCTTTTCTGCCTTCTCGGCAAGCTTCTTCTTCGCGATCTCTTCGCCCACCTTGGTGGCGGCGGCGGTCATGATGTCGAGGTTGCCCGCGTACGGCGGCAGGAAGTCACCGGCGCCTTCGACCTCCACGAAGATCGACACCCGGGCCATCCCACCGTTGACCACGCTGGGCGGGTCGAACTGCGGCTCTTGCAACAGTCGGTAACCCGGCACGTATTGCTGGATTTCCTTCTCGCGATCCAAGATCGACTGAGCGATGGCGTCGGTGTCGGCATCCTCCGGAATTGCGCAGAAGATCGTGTCGCGCATGATCATCGGCGGATCGGCCGGGTTGAGGATGATGATCGCCTTACCCCGGTCGGCGCCGCCGATCGTCTCGATTCCCCGCGATGTGGCACGCGTGAACTCATCGATGTTCGCCCGCGTTCCCGGTCCGGCGGACTCGGACGACACAGACGCCACGATCTCGGCGTACACCACCGGCACCACGGACGAGACGGCGTGGACCATCGGAATGGTCGCCTGGCCGCCGCAGGTGATCATGTTGGTGTTCGGTGCGTCGAGATGCTCCCGCAGGTTCGCCGGGGGAACCACGGCAGGGCCGATGGCAGCCGGGGTGAGGTCCACCGCGGTGATGCCGGCCGCCTCGTACTTCGGGGCGTACTCACGGTGTACGTAGGCCGAGGTGGCCTCGAAGATGATGTCGGGCTTCTCTTCTGACGCCAGGAGTTCGTCAGCCCCGCCCGCCATCGTGATGAGCCCGTGGTCGGCCGCACGCTTCATGCCCTCGGAGTCTGCGTCGATACCCACCATCCAGCGTGGTTCGATCACCTCCGAACGCGCCAACTTGTACATCAGGTCGGTCCCGATGTTGCCCGAACCGATGATTGCTGCAGTGACCTTCTGTGCCACGGGTGGTGCTCCTAACCTCAGGTCTTGCCAAAGTTTTCGGTGATGTGTGCGGTGCTACGTGAAATCCAGCGTGACGCTGCCGAGTCCGGCGAACTGTGCGACGAAGTGGTCGCCCGACCGGATGTCGATCGCCCTGGTGGCGGTGCCCGGAAGGATGACGTCACCCTTTCGCAGGCGAACACCGAAGCTCTCGACCTTTCGTGCCAGCCAGGACACCGCGTTGAGCGGATGACCGAGCACCGCGCTCGAGTTTCCCTCGGCGATCAACTCGTCGTTGCGGTGCAAGGTGGCGTCGATGTTGCCGGTGTCGATGTCGGAGATGCGGACGCGCTGTTCGCCCAGCACCCAGCCGCAGGACGACGCGTTGTCGGCAATGGTGTCGGGCAGAGAGATCTTCCAGTCTCGGATGCGGCTGTCGATCAGTTCGATCGAGGGAACCACCCACTCGACCGCCGCGATCACGTCGTCGTTGGTGCAGCCCGCACCGGGCAGATCAGCGCCGAGGATGAATCCGACCTCGACCTCGACCCGGGGATAGCAGAACTTGGTGGCATCGATCGGGGTGTGCTCGTGATACTGCATCACGTCGAGCAGGTGACCGTAGTCCGGCTCGTCGACACCCATCATCTTCTGCATCGCCTCAGACGCCAGGCCCACCTTGTGGCCGGCGACCGACGCACCCGCCTCGAGCCGCCTGCGGATGTTGATCAGCTGGATCTCGTAGGCGTCTGTGACGTCGAGATCCGGGTGGCTCACCACCGGTGGATCGATGCGACCGCGGTCGCCTCGGCCCGGGCCAGATCGTCGGCGATACGCTGACGTTCCTGGTCGGAAACGGTCACTGGTGGCTCCTCCTGCAGTACGAGCTGGGCACTGGAACGTGTTTCTGTTTTGGGGCTGTCAGGCACTCGCCAATGCCTTCCAGGCTGGTATAGCCTGCCATGGACGTGAGTTTATAACGTGTTCTACCTAGAGGGTAGAGCTCGGCAATGCGCGAAGGGGCAATGATGAGCCGTTCGGAAGAGATTCCTGGGGACGAGATCTTCGATGTGATCGTCGTCGGCGCCGGTGGCGCCGGTATGAGTTCGGCCATCACGGCCGCCGCTCATGGCCTCGACACAGTGATCATCGAGAAGTCGCCGTACTGGGGTGGATCCACCTCCCGGTCGGGTGGAGGTGTCTGGATCCCGAACAACCAGGTGCTCAAGCGTGATGGCGTCAAGGACGATCCCGAGGCCGCACGCACCTATGTCCGCGCCATCGTGGGCGACGGTGTGGCACCGGAGCGCATCGACGCCTACATCGACCGCGGTCCCGAGGCGCTCGACTTCCTGAGCGAGCACGCGCCCCTCGAACTGGAGTGGGTCAAGAACTACTCCGACTATTACCCGGAGGCACCGGGCGGCCGGGTGGGCGGGCGCTCCTGCGAGCCCAAGCCGTTCGACTCCCGCAAACTGGGTGACGACATCAAGACCCTGCACCCCCCGTACAGCAAATCCCCCTTGAACGTGGTGGTGATGCAGTCGGACTACCGCTGGCTGAGCACAGGACTGCGTCACTGGCGCGGGCCCCTGCGCGCGATCAAGGTCGCCACGCGGTTCGCCGTGGCCAAGCTGACCGGCAAACGACTGATCGCGATGGGCGCCGCTCTCACCGCGGAGCTGCTTCTCGGAGTCCGTCAGGCCGGTATCCCGTTGC
The DNA here is from genome assembly GCF_000506245.1 of Williamsia sp. D3. Taxonomy (NCBI): domain Bacteria; kingdom Bacillati; phylum Actinomycetota; class Actinomycetes; order Mycobacteriales; family Nocardiaceae; genus Williamsia; species Williamsia sp. D3. The sequence continues at coordinate 4,796 of NZ_AYTE01000016.1, forward strand.
GCCTGAACACCGGGCTCGTCGATCTGGTCACCGAGAACGGTCGCGTCGTCGGCGTGGTGGTGGAGACCGACGGCAAGCAGAGAACCATCCGTGCCCGGCACGGCGTGGTGCTCGCGTGTGGCGGCTTCGAGCACAACGAGGAGATGCGCCACAAATACCAGCGCGAACCCATCGGATCGCAGTGGACCACCGGCGCCGAGTCCAACACCGGCGACGGCATCAACGCGGGCCTGAAAATCGGTGCGGGCGTGAGCTTCATGGAAGACGCCTGGTGGGGTCCGACGATCCCGCTCCCCCGCGGGCCGTGGTTCGCTCTCTCCGAGCGCGCACTCCCGGGCAGCTTCATGGTCAACGACCGCGGCGAACGCTTCATGAACGAGTCACTGCCCTACGTGGAAGCCGTGCACCGGATGTACGGCGGCGAGTTCGGCCAGGGCGAGGGGCCAGGAGAGAACCTGCCGTGCTGGCTGGTGTTCGACCAGACCTACCGCAACCGGTACATGTTCGCATCGGTGTCGGGCCGTCAACCGTTGCCCGGCAAGTGGTTCAAGTCCGGCGTGATCACCAAGGCCGGAAGTCTGGCCGAACTCGCGGAAAAGATCGGCGTGCCCGCCGACCGTCTGTCCCGAACCACCGAGCGGTTCAACGAATTCGCGAAGAAGGGCGAGGACGAGGACTTCGGGCGCGGGGTGAGCCAGTACGACCACTACTACGGCGACATCACCAACAAGCCCAACCCAAGCCTGGGCCCCCTGAAGAAGGCGCCGTTCTACGCAGTGAAGATGGTGCCGGGCGACCTCGGGACCAAGGGCGGGATCAACACCGACGCGGCAGGCCGCGCTCTGCGCGCCGACGGATCGATCATCGAGGGGCTCTACGCCGCAGGCAACACGAGTTCGCCGGTCATGGGCCACACCTATGCCGGGCCCGGCGCCACCATCGGGCCCGCAATGGTCTTCGGATACCTTGCCGCACTGGACATCGCCGACAACGCTCAGCGGTCGCGTGCCGCCGGAGAGAGGGCCAGCTGATGCCCATCGATCCGTCGGTCGCACTCGGCGCCGAGGTCGGCCAGACCACATTCAGCTGGAACGCCTCCGACATCGCGCTCTATCACCTGGCGTCGGCGCAGGCGCAGACCCGCTGGACGCGAACAGCCTTCGGTATCTGCACGACGCCGAACCGAAGGTGCTTCCCACGTTCGCTACCGTCGCCGCGAGCTTCCACGAGACCGAGCCACCGAAGGTCTCCATGCCCGGCATCGAAATCGACCTTGCCGCAGTGGTTCACGGTTCGCAAGAGGTGACCGTGCACCGCCCCATCCCGCCTTCGGGTTCGGCCACCACACGTACCACCATCGCCGAACTCCAGGACAAGGGCTCGGCCGCGGTCATCGTTCAGGAGTCGACGACGATCGACGACGCCGGTGAGCCGCTGTGGACTGCGCGTTCGGCCATCTTCGCCAAGGGCGAAGGCGGATTCGGCGGCGAGCGTGGGAGCTCGGACAAGGTGGCCTACCCCGACCGCGAACCGGATCGGACGATCGAGGAGAAGACGCTCCCGCAACAAGCGCTCCTCTACCGTCTCTGCGGCGACCGCAACCCGTTGCACTCGAGTCCGGAGTTCGCCGAGATGGCAGGCTTCCCCCGGCCGATACTTCACGGGCTCTGCACGTACGGAACGGTGTGCCGCGCTGTCACGGACACGATGCTCGGCGGAGACGTGGACCAGATCGAGCGATATGCGGCGAAGTTCGCCGGTATCGTCTTTCCGGGCGAGACTCTACGAATCAAGGTGTGGGAAGACGGATCTCGCCTTCTCATCTCCGCATCCGTGGCCGATCGCGACGATGCACCGGCCCTCGGGAACGTGGTGCTGACGAGGCGCTGACGGCCCATCTGCTGATCGCGGGCGGGACTGCCGGACAGGTCCGCATCGCGATCGGTGGCCGGCACCGACAGCTCGGCAATACCGGCGACAAGAGTTGTAAAGCGTTGTCAGGCAGCGCTCATGAAGATGGCAACGAGCCCGACGATGACGGCGACGAGTGACGCCAGCATCGTGAGCACACGCCATGCGCGCAGCTTGACCGCCGAGACGTCGTTGACCTGAGTTGAGGCCATCGGATTCCCTCTCATGTGGGTGTGGCCGGACCCGGCTGGGTCGGTCTGTACCAGCAAGCTCACTGTCGAGTTACCAGTGTTGTTAATGTGACATAAGAGACAGTCGATGCGTGTGTGCCACACCGTGGGATCGTGATAACGATTACACAACACGAAGGTGTGTCTAGAACACGTTCCACTCGACTACTTTGAGTGGATGAAGACATCTGTGGGGGCGTCGCCGAGCGATTCGGGAACAGACGAGAAGTTCGGACTCCGAACCGTCTGGCTCATCTTCGTGGTGTGCACCGCCGTCTCGATGGTCGTGGCTGCGATGGCCGCGTTGAACACCGCGATTCCCGAGATCGCTCCCGACATCGAGGCGACGTCGAACCAGCTGACCTGGCTCATCGACGGATACACGCTGACCCTGGCCGCCCTGCTGTTGCCTGCCGGCGCTCTGGGCGACCGATACGGCCGCCGCCTGGCTCTGGTCGGTGGTCTCATCATCTTCGCCATCGGCTCCCTCCTGCCGGTGTGGATCAATGATCCGAACCTGTTCATCGCCTCGCGCTGTTTCACCGGTGTGGGTGCCGCCTTCGCGATGCCGGCGACCCTGTCGCTGATCACCTCAGGGGTGCCGGAGTCCAAACGACCACTGGCTGTGAGCATCTGGGCCGGCGTGGCCGGGATCGGGGCAATCGGCGGATTCTTCGTCACCGGGATATTGCTCGAGTTCTTCGACTGGCATTCCATCTTCATCGCGTTCGCCGTCGCAGCAGGAACCACCGCTGTGCTCTCGTGCACCATCCCGACATCTCGCGACTCCACCTCGAAACGCTTCGATCTGATCGGCTCGATCAGCTCTGCGGCAGCCATCGCGCTTGTCGTATTCGGTCTCATCGAGGCTCCACACCGCGGCTGGGTCAACCCGCTTGTCATCGCCGCCCTGGTCGGCGGTGTCGCCCTGATCGGGGTCTTCTGGATGCTCCAGACGAGGCGGGCCCAGCCCCTGCTCGACGTCACGCTGTTCCGCAACCGGGCCTTCTCTGCCGGCGCCTTCAGCATCATGCTCCAATTCTTGGTCGCCTTCGGGGTGTTCTTTGTCCTGCTGCAGCGGTTGCAGCTGGTGTTCGGCTACTCCCCGTTGAAGTCGGCCGTCGCGATGTTCCCCCTCGTGGTGGTCGTGATGATCTTCTCGTTGCTGGGCAACTGGGTTGCGGTGAAGATCAATCTGCGTGCCATCCTGGCCGTCGGCACCTTTTTCATGGGCGTGGGCGTCGTCATGCTGGGCGTCATCGATCACACCGAGTACTGGACGATCGCGGTGTCGCTGATCGTCATGGCGGCGGGTCTGGGAATCGCCACCGCACCGTCCACCACCGGGATCATGGTGAACACCCCTGCCGACAATCAGGGAGTCGGTTCGGCGGTCAACGACACCGCTCGAGAGCTGGGCTCGGCGGTCGGAATCGCCATCGCCGGCAGCCTACTGGCCGCCGGCTACACGAGAGATGTTCAGCCGACCGCAGATTCGGCCCAGAACCAGCTGACCCAGGCCGCGAGTCAATTGCAGGCGGCCGGCCAGCCCGAACAGGCGCAACAGGCCACCTCCGCGGCCGGTTCCATCGGCGAACACATCACGCGCACACTCGCCGAAGCACTGCAGGTTGCTCAGGGCATCGCGCCGCGCCAACCCGAACTCGCCGCGCAGATCTCCGAGGGTGCAAAAGAAGCCTTTGTCGGACCCATGAACACCGCCTGCATCGTTCTCGGTTCGATCGGGATCGCCGGTGCGGTGCTGTTGGCCATCTTCACCCCGAAGGCGATGGGCGGGCAGGACGCCACGGTGGGCGAATTGCCCACCGGGCACCCTGCTGCCGCGACTGCGGCCAAGTCGTCGACCGACTGACCGGACCCGGGTGACCGGACCACTCGTTGCCGCTGAGGACTAGACCGGCGTGCCCGTCGCGTCCAGCGCAGCCTGCTTGGCCCATCGGTAGTCCGCCTTGCCGGCCGGCGTGCGCTTGATCTCGTCCACCACCACCAGCAGCCGCGGGATCTTGTACCCGGCGAGCATCGTTCGGCAGTGGGCCTGGATCTCGTCGAGATCGGGCTCTGGAGCGTCGGGACGAATCGCGACGACCGCAGACACCTTCTGACCCATCCGCTCATCGGGTGCGGGAACAACCAGCGCGTCTGCGACCGAGGGGTGTGCGTGAAGGCACGCCTCCACCTCCTCGGCGAAGACCTTCTCGCCTCCGGTGTTGATGCACTGCGACCCGCGGCCCAGGAACACGATCGTCCCGTCGGCCTCCACCTGTCCCATGTCGCCGAGCACCGCCAGACGCGTCCCGTCGGGCAGTGTCGGGAACGTACGTGCCGACTTCTCCTCGTCCCGGTAATAGCCGAGCGGGACCCTGCCGATGCGGGCGATCATGCCCACGTCTCCGGTTCCGGGTTCGATCACGTTGAGCTTCTCGTCGACCACGGTCATCTTCGAGGTGGGTGGCATCGCCAGCGTGCCGTCCTCGCGTACTTCGAAGGCACCGTCGTTGCCGGTTTCCGACGCTCCGAAGTTGTCGCGCAGCAACAGGTCCGGCTTGGCGGCCAGCATTTTCTCCCGAACACCCACCGACCAGATCGCACCACCGGAGGTGATGGAGAACAGCGTCGACATGTCGACCTCGTCCTTGAGCTTCTGCATCGCGTCGGCCAAGGGGGAACCCATGCCGTCGCCGACGATCAGCACCACATTGACCTTGTCGGCCTCGATCGACCGCACGACCTTCTCCGGATCGAAAGCACGCATCAGCACCAGTCTGGCGCCCAAGGTGAGGAAGGTGAACAGCGAGTACAGGGCTGCGCCGTGCATGAGTGGCGCCGCAATCAAGAAGGACAGACCGGGGAACTCCTTGGCTGCAGCGCCGATCTCGGCAAGGTCCTTGCGAGGTTTGTCCTCGTACGGATTGCCGCCGGACAGAGGTTTGTGAAAGAAGTCGTCGTGTCGCCACATGACGCCTTTGGGGTATCCCGTTGTTCCGCCCGTGTAGAGGACCCACAGCTCGTCGCCGGTCCTGGGCTCGAAGTCTCGCTCGTCCGACTGACCCGACGGATCGAACAACCGAACGTCGACACCCGCGTCCGCGGCGGCCACCGACAGCTGTTCGGTGATCTCACCGATCACGAAGATCGTTCGCAACGTGGGGATCTGACCGACGATTGTGGCGAGATTGTCCTGGTGCTCGGCTTCCTCGACCACGATCGCAACCGAATCGGAGTTCTCGAAGATGTAGAGCAACTCCGCCGGTGTGTACCGGTAGTTGATGTTGATCGGTACGGCGCGGATCTTGATCACACCGAGGATGGTGGTCACGTGTTCCACGCTGTTCTTGAGGAACAGCGAGACATGCTCGGCCGCACCGATACCGGCGGCGGTCAGCATGTGGGCCACCTTGTTCGATTCGACCTCGAGCTGTCGGTAGCTGTGGTCGACGCCCTCGTAGGTGAGCGCCACCGTGTCCGGAACCGCGTCCGCCACGGTCTCGAAGACATCCGCCAGATTGAACCCCATCGCGCAACTCCTAAGCTGTGAGTACCAAACCACTTGTGGGAACGCCAGTTCCGGCGGTGACGACGACCTTGCTGGCACCGGGAACCTGATTGACCGACTTTCCGCGAAGCTGCCGTACGGCCTCGGCGATGCCGTTCATCCCGTGGATGTACGCCTCGCCGAGCTGGCCGCCGTGGGTGTTGAGAGGCAACCGTCCACCGACCTCGAGCGCGCCGGGTTCGCGGACGAAGTCCTTGGCGTCTCCCCTGCCGCAGAAGCCCAGTTCTTCGAGCTGCATCAACGTGTACGGGGTGAAGTGGTCGTACAGGATTGCCAGATCCATGTCGTCCGGACCGAGTCCGGACTGCTCCCACAGCTGCCTGCCGACCAGACCCATCTCTGGAAGACCGGCGAGCTCGTCACGGTAGTAGCTGGTCATGATGTATTGGTCGTTGCCACTTCCCGATGCCGCACCGGCGATGACGGCCGGCGGATGAGGCAAGTCCTTGGCCCGCTCGGCCGAGACCACGACAAACGCCACGCCACCGTCGGATTCCTGGCAGCAGTCGAGCAGATGGAGCGGCTCGGCGATGTACCGCGAGTTCTGGTGGTCCTCGAGGGTGATCGGCTTTCCATAGAAGAACGCGTTCGGATTGACCGCTGCATGCTTACGGCCCACCACCGAGATCCGGCCGAAATCCTCACTCGTGGCGCCGTACTCGTGCATGTATCGCTGAGCGACCATGGCGACGAAGGCGGCAGGAGTGCTCAACCCGTGCGGGTAGCTGAACGCGTTGTCGGTGCCCGAGGAGTTGTCCTGGGCCACCAGCGAGGTATTCACTTGCCCGAACCGCATCCCCGACCGTTCGTTGAACGCCCGGTATGCGACAACGACATCGGCGACGCCGGTGGCCACGGCCATGGCTGCCTGCTGCACCGTGGAACAAGCCGCACCACCGCCGTAGTGGATACGCGAGAAATACTTCAGCTCGCCGATCCCGGCGGAACGCGCGACCGCGATCTCGGTGTTGGTGTCCATGGTGAACGAGACCAGGCCATCGACATCGGAGGGTGCCAGACCCGCGTCGGCGATGGCCGCGGTGACCGCCTCGGCTGCCAGCCGCAACTCGCTGCGACCGGAGTTCTTCGAGAAGTCGGTGGCGCCGATTCCGGCAATCGCTGCGGCGCCGGACAATTGACCGCTCATCCGGCAACCCCCGCTCGGCTCGTTTCCGCAACCGCGCCGGCGACGGTGCGATCCATCACCAGTGACACCTGCGAGGTGATGTGCTTTCCCAGACTGTCCGTCCCGACCACCTCGACGTTCACCAGACCGTCGGCGACCGAGGTGACGGTCCCGGTCAGCGTGAGGGTGTCGTAGGCGTACCAGGGCACGCCGAGGCGCAGTTTGATCGACCGGATCTGCGCTCGCTGACCGGCCCAATCGGTGATGTATCGCTGCACCAGGCCGGTGTCGGTGAGGATGTTGACGAAGATGTCCTTCGACCCCTTCTGATGCGCGAGGTCGCGATCATGGTGCACGTCCTGAAAGTCCCTGGTGGCCAGTGCCGTCGAGACCACGAAGGTCGGAGTGGCCTCGATCGTCAGCTCGGGGAGCGTATCCCCCTCCTTGACGTCGGGAGGCGTGGCGGGCGGTACCACTTGTGTACTCACGACTGTTCTCCTGCTTTCGCGGGCTGCCAGGCATAGAGCGTCCATGCCTGGGTGTCTCCGTCCTCACCTGCCGGGAAGTCGATGAACTCCACCTGTACCGGGTAGCCCACCTCGACCTGCGCCGGGTCGACTCCACGGAGTTCTCCGAGCATCCGCACCCCCTCGTCGAGTTCGACGAGAGCGATCACAAACGGCACACGTCGTCCGGGCACCTGCGGTGCATGGTGGACCACGTAGCTGTAGACGGTGCCCCGGCCCGACGACACTACGTAGTCGGTGGTCTCGCCCGTCGGCTTCCACAATGCGGGCACCGGTGGGTGCTGCAGCGATCCGTCGGCACGCTGCTGGATTCGGAGTTCGTGCGCACGCACGCCGTCCCAGAAGAACAGCGTGTCGAGGGTTGGCGTGGGTCGCATCATCTTTGCCGGCTCGAAGTCGTCCGTGTTCGACCCGAGAGACGAGATGACCTCGCCCGCAGCCTGTTCGGGCGCCGGCGCCTCTGCTGACCGCGCCTTCGCGGCGGGGCGGAACTTGAGGATCCGGAAGTCCATCTCGGCCACCACCTCGTCGCCGACCTTCCAGATGTTCTTGGTGGTGAAGAACCAGCCTTCGCCCAGCGCGGTCTGCTTGGGGCCGACGACGTCGGTCAGCGCGGCCTCGATGGTCACGTGCTCACCCGGACTGGTGTAGCGATGGTAGGTCGAGTCGCAGTTGGTCGCGACCACCGACGAGTAGCCCGCCTGGTCGAGTATCTCGGTGACCTGGCCGAGTGGATCGTCCTCGGCGCGCACGCCTCCGAGGCCCCGCATCGTCCACACCTGGGCCATTGCCGGAGGCGCGACAACGCCGTCGTGGCCTGCCGCCCGGGCCGCTGCGTCGTCGGAGTAGATGGGGTTGGTGTCGCCGAGCGCCTCGGTCCAGTTGTTGATCATCGGGGTGTTGATCGGATCGCGACCTGAGATAGGTGCACTCGTACCGGCAGCGCGGACCGCGTCGGTGGCCGCGATGATCGCGGCTGCATCAGATGCCATCGTGGTCAACGCTTTCCACGCGGCAGTCCGAGACCCGCGGTCGCAATCATCTCCCGCATCACCTCGTTCACGCCGCCACCGAAGGTGATGACGACGTTGCGCTTGGACTGCACGTCGAACCACTCGGCGAGCTCGGCGGTCGCGGGATCCGAGAAGTCGCCATGCCGGCCGAGCACTTCGTCGATCAAGCGGTGGACTCGCTGGAGTCGTTCGGTGGCAAAGACTTTGGTGGCTGCGGCGTCGGCCATGGAGATCGAGTCACCGCCGGAGGCGACCTGCCAGTTGAGCAGTTCGTTGATCCGGTAGTAGGCGTGGAGCTCGGCCAGCGCCCGCTTGACGTCGGTGTGTTTGCCGGGAACCGTGCCATCGGGCCCCGGCCGGCCGGCCCAGTCGGTGATGCGGGCCAGCAGACCGTCGAGCCGTCCGGCCGGCCCCAACATGACCCGTTCGTGGTTGAGCTGGGTGGTGATCAGTCGCCAGCCGCCGTTCACCTCACCGACCACCATGCTCGCGGGCGCGCGCACATCGGAGTAGTACGTCGCGTTGACGTGATGGGCATGGTCGGCCGTGATGATCGGGGTCCAGCTGTAGCCGGGATCCTTGGTGTCGACGATGATCATCGAGATGCCCTTGTGTTTGGGAGCATCTTTGTCCGTGCGGCATGCCAGCCACACGTAGTCGGCGTCGTGCCCGCCGGTGGTGAAGATCTTCTGGCCGTTGATGACGTACTCGTCACCCTCCAGCACCGCTGTGGTCTTGAGCGACGCCAGGTCGGTACCGGCGTCTGGTTCCGTGTAACCGATGGCGAAGTGCACCTCACCGGCCAGGATGTCGGGGAGAAAACGTTGCTTCTGCTCGTCGGTCCCGTACACCTGCAGCGTCGGACCGACGGTCTGCAAGGTCACCGCAGGCAACGGCACGTCCGCCCGAGCGGCCTCGTTGACGAAGATCTGTTGTTCTATCTGTCCGAAGCCCCTGCCGCCGTACTCCTTTGGCCATCCGACGCCGAGCCACCCGTCCTTGCCCATCTGGCGGATCACCTTGCGGTACGTGGGCCCGTGCCGTTCGGTGAGCATGGTGACCGCGTCCTCGGGCGAGATGAGGTTCGAGAAATACTCGCGCAATTCCATCTTCAGCGCGTGCTGCTCGGGGGTGAGATCGATGAACATTGTCACGCTCCTGCCTCGACCTGCTCGGCGAGTGCGTCGAGTCGGTCAGTGGGCCCACCGACCAGGCGGGCAAGGTCTTTGGCCAGGGAAAAGTAGCGGTGCAACGGGTAGGTCAGGTCGACACCGACACCGCCGTGCAGATGGATCATGGTGCGCATGGCTGCCGGGATCTCCTGTGCCAGCCAATAACCGGACAAAGCCAGGTCCGTTCCGGCGTCGAGACCTTCACTCAGACGCCATCCCGCCGACGTGGTGGCCAGGGTCATCGATCGGGCCACCACGTAGATGTCCGCGAGTTGCTGCTGAACGGCCTGGAACGTCCCGATCGGCTTGTCGAATTGGATGCGCTCGGACACGTGGGTGGCGGTCAGCTTCATCGCGCCGGCTATCAGCCCATCCGCATAGGCCGCGATTCCCAGGGCGTGGTGCTGGGTGAGCCACACCGGGTCGCCACCGATGACGGTGTCGGCCGGTACATCCGAGAACTCGACCGTGTACTCACCCCAACCCGACGAGGACGTGGTGCGGGTGATTTTCACGCCGTCGTCTCCGGGTGACACAACCACAACACCCGCGTCTGCGGCGACGAGGAGTGCGGTGGCGCCTTCGGCGTGCAGCACACCGGTCTTGACGCCCGAGAGCTTGCCACCAGAAACGGCGGTGTGCGGGGTGGAGGTCATCGGGGCGCCGGGTTCGTTGATCGCGGCTGCGAGCCAGCCACCCGCCTGCACCTTGGCACCCAGGTTCGCCGCGATGTCGGGCGCACGCTGCACCAGCGGCGCGAGCCCGGACAGCAATGTTCCGATCGCGGGGGTGATCGCGGCAGCGCGACCGAGCGCGGTCGGTACCGGGGTCAGTCCCCCGACTGCGACGTCGTCACCGCCCTGCGCCTCGGGTAGCGGCAGGGCCAGCAGTCCGGAGTCGGCGAGGGCCGACCACAACGGACCCTCGAAGCCGCCGGTGTCGGACAGCGAGGCGTCCCACACCGACTCGTGCCTTTCCAGCACGGAGGCGATGACATCGCTCACAGTCTGGGCTGTCGAATCGAGGGTGAAGTCCACCGTTTTGCACCTCTTCAGTGAATTAGAACCTGTTCTAGTTGTATCAGAGTCGGGCGCGCGTCAGCTACGTGTTGTCGACACCCGGTCCAGCACTCAGCGCGGCAGTCCCAGCAGGCGTTCGGCGGCCGCGGTCGCAAGTATCTGCGTCGTGCCGCCGGCGATCGACAGGCACCGATTGAGCAGGAACTCGTCAGCCATCTCCGAGTACTCCAGACCGTCCAGCCCACGTAGTCGCTGGCCGAACTCCGGCACCGCCTGCCGGTGCCGGACACCGATCAGTTTGCGCACGCTCGAGGCGGCTCCGGGGTCGGTGCCGTTGATCGACCCGAGGACCGCGCGCAGATCGAGAACTTGACCTAGCTGGGCCTGCACGATCAGCTCGCCCAGTTCGGCACACTCGACCGCGTCGAGCCGGCGCCCCTCGATCTGTGCGAGCAGTGCCTCCATCTCCTTGCCGAGGGCCGAACCGCCCATCGCAACCCGTTCGTTGGCGAGCGTGGTGCGGGCCAGCCGCCAGCCGTTGTTCAGTTCCCCCACCACGCAGTCGTCGGGCACGAACACGTCGTCGAGGAACACCTCGTTGAACAGCGCTCGCCCGGTGATCTCTCGGAGCGGCCGGGTTTCGATGCCCTCGGACTTCATGTCGACGAGGAAGTAGGTGATGCCCTTGTGCTTCGGTGCTTCCGGGTCGGTGCGCGCCAAGCAGATCGCCCAGTCGGCCGTATGTGCGTGAGAGGTCCAGACCTTCTGCCCCTGCAGTTTCCAACCGCCGTCGACCTTGGTGGCCTTCGTGCGCAGGGCCGCGAGGTCAGAACCCGCGCCGGGCTCGGAGAACAGCTGGCACCAGATGATGTCGCCGTCGAGGGTGGCGCCGACGAATCGCTCACGCTGCTCGTCGGTGCCGTACTGGAGGATGGTCGGGATCGCCCATCCCGCGATCACGAGATCTGGGCGGCGAACACCGGCGCGGTCGAGTTCCTGATCGATCAGCACCTGCTGCGCCGGTTCTGCCGCCAGTCCATACGGCTCCGGCCAATGCGGCGTGAGGTACCCCGATTCGGCGAGCGCATGCCGCTGGTCGTCGGCGGCAGCGATGGAGTCGACGTCGGCGCGGACCTGCGCCCGGCGTTTCTCGGCATCACCGAGGTCCAGCCGATGCACCCGGCGGACACCTTGCCGATTCAACTCCGCCACCCGCGCGCGCCAGGTGGCCGCGCCGCCCAGCTGCGCCTGCCACGCCAGAGCCCTGCGCAGGTACAGATGCGCGTCGTGCTCGAAGGTGAATCCGATACCACCGAGGATCTGGATGCAGTCCTTGGCGTTGTCGACGGTGAGATCGGAGACCGTCGCCGCAGCCACGGCCGCACTGATCTCCACCTGCTGCGCGGCGCTCGTCCGCTCGTCACCCTCGGCTTCGGTGAGGTCGTCGATCGCTCCGGCCAGATCCCAGGCGGCCGCACTGACCTGCTCGCTGCGGCAGAGCATCTCGGCACAGATGTGCTTGACCGCCTGAAAGCTGCCGATCGGCGCACCGAACTGCTCGCGCACCTTGGCGTACTCGACCGCGGTGTCGAGAGTCCAGCGTGCGACTCCTGAGGCCTGGGCGGCGATGGCTGCGATGAGGGTGGCTCGCACGTAGGTGTCCGACAGGTGCAGCACGTCGCGCGTGGGGATCACCACCTCGTCCAATCGCACCTTCGCCAGCTCCATCGAGAAGTCCAGGGCGTCAACCGAATCGGCGATGATGCCGTCGGTTCCCGGTTCGAGCAGCACCCAGCGGTGGCTTCCGGCGATGTCGATCGGGGCGAGCAACGCCGCCCCGGGTACGTATCCGGCGACCAACCCGAGCTCGCCGCTCGCCGACAGGACGCCCCGGCGCGGTTCGTGGGCGGTGGGCGCCTGACCGCCGGACAGCACCGACGTGGCCACCGCGGCGCCCACCTCACCGGCGATCAGCTGCGCGAGTAACGCGTTCTCGTTCGGGGCCCCGGACACGGCCGACAACAGGGCACTGACGGCGGTCGCGGCGACAGGTCCGGGCACCAGGTCGTAGCCCGTCTGCTCGAGCATGACGGCGAGGTCGGCGAACTGGGCATCCATGCCGCCGCAGTGCTCCGGGACAGCAGCGCCGAACACACCGAGCTCGGCCAAGTCCGGGAACAGCGCAGGCCAGGCTTCGCCGGTGCCGTTCGCCTCGGCGTCGCCACGCCGGACCGAGGTGATGACCGACACCTTTTTGGACCATTGACCAATTGCGTCGGCGACGGCGGTATGTTCTGGGGTGGAAGCAATGGTCACGGAGATCGGATCCTGCCTGCTCGGGATTGTCGGTGCGTAGTAGAACCTGTTCTAATATTGCACGTCCCAGGGGGCAGAATGAAGGGGCCCGTGTCGCGAAGTCGGAGAAGTCGCTTTTCCGGCATGAGCGATTACCGTGTACTTGGTCGGTTTCGACATCGCAAAGGTGTCGTTGCCAGATGACCTACGTGACCGACCGACGCGAGAAGTCGACCTGAACGAAAGTGGGACCTCGATGGCAAGCCCGATCCCGACCGGAACCCCGGCGAGTAATGCCGCCGTCGGCTCGGAGGTCGACCTCGGGTCGAATGCACAACGCGAACGACGTCGACGCATCCTCGACGCGACGCTGGCCCTGGCCTCCAAGGGCGGCTATGACGCCGTACAGATGCGAGCCGTTGCCGACCGTGCCGATGTGGCCGTGGGAACTCTCTACCGCTACTTCCCCTCCAAGGTGCACCTGCTGGTGACCGCACTCGCGCGCGAGTTCGAGGCAGTCGAGAGTCGCGCGGACAAGTCACGGCTGCGCGGTACCACGTCACTCGAGCGCCTGCGCCACGTGCTCGACATGATCACCATGGCAATGCAACGCGATCCCTTGCTCACTGAGGCGATGACGCGGGCGTTCATGTTCGCGGACGCCTCGGCGTCGGCCGAAGTCGACAAGGTCGCGAACATCATCGACCGCCTGCTGGCCAACGCGATGGTCGAAGGTGAGCCCACCGATCTCGATCTCAAGATCGCCCGTGTGGTCTCCGACGTGTGGATGTCGAACCTGGTGCAGTGGCTGACCCGCCGCGCGTCCGCGACCGACGTCACCAACCGTCTGGAACTCACCATCACGCTGCTGCTCGCCGGCCGCGATCAGGAACCCGAGATCAGGGACTGACCCACAAACCCACCGGGCCGAAAAGTCCGCTCACCGGGCCCATAATCCCGTTGACCGTGCCGAAGTTTCCGCCCACCGGGCCCATAATCCCGTTGACCGTGCCGAAGTTTCCGCCCACCGGGCCCATAATCCCGTTGACCGTGCCAATGTTTCCGCCCACCGGGCCGATAATCCCTTTGACCGTGCCGAAAATGCCTATCGAGCCGCTCTCAGATCTCGTCGACCGGTGCCGAAGCCCGCTCGATCCGAACAAAGGCCCGCTCAACGGCAGTATCGGCACGATCAAGGGTTGGCCGCCGCGTCTGAGCAACAAAAAGGGGCGCAACCACTTTCGTGGTTGCGCCCCTTTCGGCTGTCATGACTAGCTGTCGGTGGATTCACCGGTCTTGGCCAGCTCGACCGGGGTGTCCGGCAGAGCAATCGGCTTCTTCGACCCGACGAAGGTGAACTTGGCGTCTTCGCCTTCGCCCTCGCCGTCCCAGTTCTCCACGTCGACCAGGACGATCTCGCCGGCACCGATCTCGTTGAAGAGGATCTTCTCCGAGAGCTGGTCCTCGATCTCGCGCTGGATCGTGCGACGCAGCGGACGGGCACCGAGCACGGGATCGAATCCACGCTTGGCGAGCAGGCTCTTGGCCTTCTCGGTCAGCTCCAGTGCCATGTCCTTGTTCCGCAGCTGGGTTTCCACGCGGGCGATCATCAGGTCGACCATCTTGATGATCTCGTCGCGGGTGAGCTGGTGGAACACGATAACGTCGTCGATACGGTTGAGGAACTCAGGCCGGAAGTGCTTCTTCAGCTCGTCGTTGACCTTCTGCTTCATCCGCTCGTAGTTCGAGCCCTCGGCATTCGACTGCGAAAAGCCCAGGCCCACGGCCTTGGAAATGTCGCCGGTACCGAGGTTCGAGGTGAAGATCAGCACGGTGTTCTTGAAGTCGACCGTACGACCCTGACCGTCGGTGAGACGGCCGTCCTCGAGGACCTGCAGAAGCGTGTTGTAGATCTCCTGGTGGGCCTTCTCGATCTCGTCGAACAGCACCACCGAGAACGGCTTGCGGCGCACCTTCTCGGTGAGCTGGCCGCCCTCTTCGTAGCCGACGTAACCGGGAGGAGCACCGAAGAGCCGCGACGCGGTGAAGCGGTCGTGGAACTCGCCCATGTCGATCTGGATGAGCGCGTCGTCCTCGCCGAACAGGAAGTTGGCCAGCGCCTTGGACAGCTCGGTCTTACCGACACCGGACGGGCCGGCGAAGATGAACGAACCGGACGGGCGCTTGGGGTCCTTCAGACCGGCGCGGGTACGGCGGATCGCCTTGGACACCGCCTTGACCGCCTCGGTCTGGCCGATGATCCGCTTGTGCAGCTCATCTTCCATCCGCAGCAGACGGGTGGTCTCTTCCTCGGTCAGCTTGAACACGGGGATGCCGGTCCAGTTGCCGAGAACCTCGGCGATCTCGTTGTCATCGACCTCGGCAACGATGTCCATGTCGCCACTGCGCCACTGCTTTTCACGTTCGGCGCGCTCGGTGACGAGCTGCTTCTCCTTGTCGCGCAGACTTGCGGCCTTCTCGAAGTCCTGCGCATCGATCGCAGATTCCTTCTCCTTGCGGGCGTCGGCGATCCTGTCGTCGAAGTCGCGCAGGTCTGGCGGCGCGGTCATCCGGCGGATGCGCATCCGGGCGCCGGCCTCGTCGATCAGGTCGATCGCCTTGTCCGGCAGGAAGCGGTCGTTGATGTACCGGTCGGCCAGGGTGGCGGCGGCGACCAACGCACCGTCGGTGATCGAGACGCGGTGGTGCGACTCGTAGCGGTCACGCAAACCCTTGAGGATCTGGATGGTGTGCTCCACGCTGGGCTCGCCGACCTGCACCGGCTGGAAGCGGCGTTCGAGGGCGGCATCCTTCTCGATGTACTTGCGGTACTCGTCGAGGGTGGTGGCACCGATCGTCTGCAGCTCGCCGCGAGCCAGCTTGGGCTTGAGGATGCTGGCCGCGTCGATGGCACCTTCAGCGGCGCCCGCGCCGACGAGCGTGTGCAGCTCGTCGATGAACAGGATGATGTCGCCGCGGGTGTTGATCTCCTTGAGGACCTTCTTCAGTCGCTCTTCGAAGTCACCGCGGTACCGGCTGCCGGCAACCAGCGACCCGAGGTCGAGGGTGTAGAGCTGCTTGTCCTTGAGCGTCTCGGGGACGTTGCCGTTGACGATGGCCTGTGCCAGGCCCTCGACGACGGCGGTCTTACCGACACCGGGCTCGCCGATGAGCACCGGGTTGTTCTTGGTGCGGCGGCTGAGCACCTGCATCACGCGCTCGATTTCCTTCTCGCGCCCGATCACCGGGTCGAGTTTGGCCTCGGCGGCAGCGGCGGTCAGGTTGCGGCCGAACTGGTCGAGCACCAGGGAGGTGGACGGTGTGCCCGCCTCGGTGCTGCGGCCACCGGTGCCCGCTTCCTGCGGCTCCTTGCCCTGGTAGCCCGACAGCAGCTGGATGACCTGCTGACGGACCCTGTTGAGATCGGCGCCGAGCTTGACCAGAACCTGGGCGGCAACGCCTTCACCCTCGCGGATGAGGCCGAGCAGGATGTGCTCGGTGCCGATGTAGTTGTGGCCGAGCTGCAGTGCTTCGCGCAGCGACAGCTCGAGGACCTTCTTGGCGCGCGGGGTGAAGGGGATGTGGCCGGAGGGAGCCTGCTGGCCCTGGCCGATGATCTCCTCGACCTGGCTGCGGACGCCTTCGAGGGAGATACCCAGCGACTCGAGCGACTTGGCGGCGACGCCTTCACCCTCGTGGATCAGACCCAGCAGGATGTGCTCGGTGCCGATGTAGTTGTGATTGAGCATCCGCGCTTCTTCTTGGGCCAGGACGACAACCCGGCGAGCGCGGTCGGTGAACCGTTCGAACATTGTTCTCCCTTACGTTTCTATGGGTCGAGCTCGGCCTTCGGCTTCGTCTCCCAGTGTGTCTGGTCGACAGGCTCCGGTCTTCCCAGGGTTGGCAGTGTCGACGATGAACCGATAGCTCACCTGCAACAGCCTTGCTCCCACTGTAATGGCCGCAGGTCACCGGCACCGCAGATGTGTCGCCGAGCCCTCGGATGGCACCCCTTGATCGGGGGTCACAAATGGTCAACGTCCCAGCTTGCAAGGGTGTTTGCGCTGGGGATACGCCGTCAGCGAACGCGTTCGCTCATTCGATCGTGATGGCGCGAATCAGTCTACGGGCGACATCGAGCATCTCGACTCGGGCTTTCTCTGGCTCGGCAGACCTCGCCACATACATCGCCGCCTCGTCCACTGCGCCGATCATCGCATGTGCGAGAGGCCGTACCGGTTGCGCCGGCGCAGTGCCATCGGCGATCGCCTGTTCGATCAGCGACTCGATCAGTCCCATCGCGTAGCGGGCGCCTGCCTCACGCCACGCTTCCCAGCCGAGTACAACCGGGGCCTCGAGCAGGATGATCCGGTGCACCTCGGGGTCGGCGCACAACTCCAACCATTCCCGGACGCCCACCTCCATCGCCTCGAGTGGGCCATCGACCCCAGCCGCGACGACGGCCTCGGTGACCTTGCCCATCACCTCTTCCTCCACCTGTTCGAAGACTGCGACGAACAATTCGTCCTTGTCTGCGAACTGGTGATAGAGCGCACCTCGGGTGACGCCGGCCTGCGCGACGATCGCCTGCGTGCCGACTCCGCTGAATCCGTGCTCGGCGAACAGGGTGCGCCCGGCCGCGATCAGCGCAGCCCGCGTCGCGGCGGTGCGCTCGGCTTGAGTACGACGATTGACTTCCATGCAGCTTGTATGTAACTTCCATGCTAGGTGTACGTAAATAGCCACAGAAGGGTACCGCCATGGAGACCATCGAGCTGAATCACGGCACACTCGAATACCGGGCCGTCGGTCCAGTGGATTCACCCCACCCCCCGGTGCTGTTCGTTCATGGCGCGCTGGTCGACGGCCGCCTCTGGGATACGGCCGCCGACTCGCTCGCGGCGCGGGGATACCGCTGCATCTTGCCGACACTGCCGCTGGGCTCTCAACGGATACCTGCAGGCCCAACCGCCGACCTGTCCCCGCGCGGACTCGCAACGATGATCCGGGACTTCGCTGCCGCCCTCCGTCTCGACGACGTCACTCTTGTCGGCAACGACACCGGTGGAGCGCTGTGCCAGTTCGCGATCGACGCACATCCCGAGTTCGTCGGCAGGCTCGTACTGACCAATTGCGATGCCTTCGATACGTTTCCGCCTTTCCCGTTCAATGCTCTGTTTGCCCTCGGCAGGTTCAAGCCGATCCTCAAACCTTTCGCCGTTGCACTCTCGGCGACTGCGATACGGCACTCCGCCATCGGATTCGGGCTCCTTGCGAACCGCCCCGATCCGGAATTGACCAGGTCATGGCTGACGCCGGCGCGTGAATCCGACGCGGTGCGAACCGATCTGGCTGCGTTGGCGCGCACGATCAAGCCTGCCGAGCTCGACCAGGTGACGCGCCGCCTCGGCACCTTCGACAAGCCGGTGTCCGTTGTGTGGGGGATGAAGGACAAGTGCTTCAAACCAGCGCTCGGGCGGCGGCTCGCCGCGCAGTTCCCGAACGCGACGTTCACCGAGGTGCGGGACGCCAGAACGTTCGTATCCCTTGATGAACCCGATGCAGTGGTGCGTGCAGTGGAGAAGATCTCGGCATCGGCACCATCGTCCAGCTGAGGCTTCCCTCCGACGGACTCAATCGGCACGGATGTGCATGGCGAGTCCCTCGGACGCCCACGCATGCTCGGGTGCAAGTGTCCTGTCGGGCCAGTAGTCGCCAGACTCCAACGCCCGGTAGCGAATCGGCTCCTCGTCGAAGATGGTGTCGAGTCGGTCGAGCAATCGCCGGCACTCGTCGTCGGCGTCACTCCAACCGGGTACGTCCGTTCCGGCGATGAGGTGAGGCTTCAACGCGGATATGCCTGAGTACCACAGAGTTCCGTGAAGCAACGGAAACAGCAGTAATTCGATATCGCCGTTGATCCCTCGAGGGTCGAACGACGATTGCCGATCACCGGCGGTGACGATCGTGAGCGCTCTGCGTCCGGCCAGGCCTCCGCCGCCGTACTTCAACGTTCGACCGGTCTCGGGGTGTTTGATCCCGTACGCGAAACCGTGGGAGAAAACGCGGTCGAACCAGCCCTTGACGATGGCGGGCATTCCATGCCACCAGAGTGGGAATTGGATGATGAGCAGATCGGCGTCGCGCAGGAGGTGCTGCTGCGCAACCACTTCGGGCGCTGGGCCACCGGTCCCGGAGAGCTCTGCCGAATTCAGGACCGGATTCCAGCCGAGTTCGTACAGGTCGACCACGGTGACCTCCGCACGGCAGCGCAGGTTCCGGGACGCGGTTTCCATCAGCTGATGATTCAGCGAGTCGGACTCGGGATGTCCGTGGACCCACAGGATTTTGGTTGCGTTGTTCTCTGCCACGGACTTAGTGTGCAGCCAAAGGTCCGCAGCGAACAGTACGCACAATCTTGTCCATAGGGACTGAATGGATAGTGTCATGCGTGAAGCGATCAGGAAGGCAGCGGAGGTCTGCCCCGTCGAGGTGGCCGTTGCCGTTCTGGGCGGGTCGTGGAAGATGACCATCGTCAAGCACCTGACCGAGGGCACCCTGCGGTTCGGCGAATTGGGCAGGGCCGTCGGCTCCGTCACCCCTCGGGTGCTCGCCCGGCAGCTTCGCGAGTTGGAGGCCGACGGCATCGTGCTGCGCACCGTGTACTCCCAGGTACCCCCCCAAGGTCGAATACTCGTTGACTCCGCTCGGCGAGACCCTGGCACCGATGGTCCGCGCACTCAACGATTGGGGGGGCGAGCTACCTGGATCAGGTCAGTGCACCTTCCGAGTCCGAGGCCCCCGCCTGATCCACGGCCTCGCGGCGTGGATCCGGAACGGCACGACGACAAGCGGGTCAAATCTCACCTGGTCACCAGGCCTGCGAGGAGGACGGCGAACGCCACCGTGTGCACCACCGCGCGAACGAGATTCCAGCGCACCCAGACGTTTTCGAAGGCTGCTCTGGCTGCTGCCGGATCGGTGATGCTCGAAGGTCCACCGATGGCGGCCAAGTCGTTGTTCAAGGGGATGTTGAACACCATTGTGATCAGCAACCCGACCGCGTAGGTCACCGCCCCGGCGACGATCCACCAGAAGATCGGCTCGCCGCGGTAGAACACTGCCGCCGCGGTGGTGAACACCAGACCGCCGAAGAAGAGGAGCAGGAACAGTGGATTGACGATCACCACGTTGATGCGTTGCATCGAGGAGACGAAGACCCGATCGTCTGTCTGAGCCAGTCCTGGCATCACCGCATAAGCGAAGGCGCAGAACAGTCCTGCGATCAGACCGACGGCCAGGACCGCTGCGATGAGGAGCGACTCGCGTAACGCAGTCATGCCTGAGCTCCGTCGAACCAGGCGCCCTCGGCAACCGACTTCTCGATGAAGTCGGCAAAATCCGTGGGCGCACGGCCCAGCAGTTCACGCACCCCGTCAGTGATGGTTGCATTCCTCCCATCGAAGAGGGTCCCGAACAACGAGATCACCATGTCGGCGTAGTCGTCTGGCACACCAGCTTCTGCCATTCCCGCCCGGTAGTCTTCCAGAGACACTGTCACATAGTCGATCTCACGATTCGCAGCCGCCGCGATCTGGGCCGTGGCATCGGCGAATGTCAGGAGCCTGGGGCCGGTCAACTCGTACACCCTCCCGTCGTGACCTGACTTCGTCAGCGCCGTCACCGCAGCGTCGGCAATGTCGTCGGCATCGATGAACGGCTCCCCCACTGCGTCCACAGGCAGCACCACCGCTCCTTCACGCACCCCGTCCGCCAGAAATGATTCGGAGAAGTTCTGTGCGAACCAACTGCAGCGCAACACCGTTGACACCATGCCCGAGTGCAGCACAATCTCTTCGCATGCGCGTGCCTCGGGCTCTCCACGGCCCGACAGCAGGACCAGCTTGTCGACGTTCGCATCTCGTGCGACCTCGACAAACACCCTGAGATCATCGGCAGAACGTTCGACGATGAGGTCCGGCTGGTAGGTGATGTACACGGCACCGGCGCCATCGAGTGCGGGCCTCCAGGTCGTGCGATCGGTCCAGTCGAATCTGGTCGCACCGGAGCGGCTCGCCAGTCGGGTCGGTACTCCGAGGCCGGATAGGTGGCCGGCCACCCGCCGACCGGTCTTGCCGGCGGCGCCGATGATGAGAACTGGACGTTGGGTGTGCGTTGTGGTTGTCATACATCCGAGTACAGCCCTCGACGTTGAGCCTTTCCATGGCTTGAACGCTCACTTTCATGTGTAATCGTCCAATGGATGCGCTCGGAAGTGTGCTCAACGGTCCTCGCGCCGCCGATGCCTTTCTGTTGCGGGTGGTGATGACACCGCCGTGGTCGGTGCGAATCGAAGACGAAGCGCCTCTGACCGTGGTGGTGGCGGTCAGCGGTACCGCCGCGGTGCGCTTCGACGACGGCGAGACCACGTCGATGCATCCAGGCGATGTCGCGGTCGTCCGCGGCCCCGACCCGTACGCCTACGGCGACGTGGAGGCGCCGCCGGCCGCGTTCATCCAACCGGGCCAGCGATGCGTCCGCGCCGACGGTACCGATCTGGTCGATGAGATGAATCTCGGTGTTCGCACATGGGGCAATGACGCCGCCGGCGATTCGGTGTCACTCGTGGGGACTTACGGCGCGACGGGAGAGGTCTCGGCTCGACTACTTGCCGCACTCCCCCGGCTGATCACGGTGCGGGGCAACGCCGCGCTGACGGCGCTCCTCGCAGCCGAGATGACGCGGCGAGCACCGGGCCAGGAAGTGATGCTGGACCGCCTCCTCGACCTCCTGCTCATCGACACCCTGCGAGCATGGTTCTCGAGGCCTGAATCGGCGGGGCCGACGTGGATCGCGGCGGAATCGGATCCGGTGGTGGGCCAGGCGCTCTCCTTGATCCACCACAATCCGGAGCATCCCTGGACGGTGTCCGACCTGGCCCGCCGATGCGCTGTATCCCGCGCAGCACTCGCGCGGCGGTTCAACGACCTCGTCGGGGAACCACCGATGACCTATCTGACGACGTGGCGGCTGTCCATGGCGGCCGATCTACTCGCATCGGGCGATCACACTCTCGAGGCGGTTGCCCGAGAGGTCGGATACGGCAGCGCTTTTGCGCTGAGCGCCGCGTTCAAACGCGTTCGTGGAATGAGCCCGCGCGACTACCGCAGATCGCTGGCCGGGTGATCAGCTCCGGTGGCTGTCATGATCCGAAGAAGGGCGGCACGAACATACACGGAACGTCTCGTGCGTCCCTTTGATCGTCGAGCGAGTTGAGGACGTACAGCGCCGCCCGCTGCGAGCCGCATATCGCAAGGTGATCGCTGTAATCATGTGAACAATTCTCTTGCACAACGATGTTCGTGACCGATCTGTCTTCACCGCCAGGGAGCTGGCCGCTGCTGTACGGCACCACGAACTCGTCGTACTTCGTGGAGATGTTGATGTAGTCGATACCGGGTAGATACGGTCCGCCGTCAGCGCTGATCTTCGAGATGAAATCCGACCCTGCCATCATCTGCGGCGCCGAATAGCAGGGCAGGACCTTTGTCGGATCAAGGCCGAGCGGCAGATTGATTCGTTGCAGCACACCTTGGAAGGCGGACGTCCCCTGCCACAACGGAGCGATGGACACATACTTGCGAATCTTGTCGTGTCCGCCGAGGAACTTCGCCCAGTAGCTGGGCATCAGCGTCCCCTGTGAATGTCCGACGACATCGACCTTGTCGGCGCCGGTGGAATCGAGGATCTTGTCCACGAACTCCCCGAACTCGGCTGCACTGTCCTCCATCCTCGCCATTCCGCCGATTGCCGACAGCGGCCACGGCACACCCTTGATCGCGCCGTAGGTCAGCGAGAAAACGGAGAAACCCTCGTTGAGCAACAGCGGGACGTAGGTGCCCCAATTGGTCTGCGCCCCACCACCGGTGCCGTGGACCAGGACCACCGGATTCGGATGGTCGCGGCTCAGCGGCTTGTCCCAGTCGTTCGCACCGGGAAGGTGACCGCCCGGATTTCGGAGTTCGTACGGGATACCGGAGAAGAAGTTGTAGGCGACCTTGCGTTCCTGCGCAGTGGCGGCCGCGGCGGGATTCGACACGCCTGCGAGCCCGTTCAGAGCGCCGGCCTTGGGTTGCGCACGGCCCCGCAGCATCCCACCCACGCGTAGCGGCACCGTCATCGCGTCGCCCAGGAGGCGACCGATCGCATTGTTGGGCATGTGTCCAGGTTAAAGGGTGTGTCGTAGGCCGATGTTCACCCTGGTCGGTATGGGTGTCGTGATTGGATGGACCACATGCTCACACGCCGATCCATGCCCGGAATCGGATCCGTTGTGTTTCTGCTGTCCGTTGCGATGGTTGTGTCCGTCGGTCTGGTGTTCTCGGTCAACCCGACCGCTGACGCCACGGCGTACGGCAACGGTCAGCTCCGTCCGTACCCGAACTCACCAGAAGAGCGGTGGAGCCTCGACCTCACCAGCATGCAAACCTACGGGGAGGGCGACACCCCGGAAGTGGTGGGCACATTCGGTGACGTCTGGTTGGTGGCCTATCCGTCGGGGCTCGGCAACACCTATTCGGCAATCGACCACCGCACCGGTGAACAGTTGTGGGATACGCCGATCGACGCCGGGCTGGGTTCTTGCGCGATCAACGGCAGCGGCGAGGTGGGATGCGCCCTGAATCTGGCGGACCAGCCAGACGGGTTCTATCTCGCAGACCTGGCAACCGGCCAACTGCGGGATTTCTCGTCCGACAACGACACTCAGTCGGTAACAGGTGTGGGGCCGGACTTCCTCCGGGTCAACGGGTCCGGCTATCAGGTCACCCGTAACAAGCCCGACGGCACACAGCTCTGGGCCCGTTCTTTTGCGGCGGCGGCGAAAACAGAGGTCGACGGCGAACTCGTGGTGATCAGCGCGTCGGACGGTTCCAAGCACGTCATCGATCCGGCGACAGGGGCCGACAAGTTCGGTTGCGCGTCGTGCGATCTGCGCATCTATCCCACCGGCGTGGCCCTGCAGTTCACCGATGCCCGATCCCCTCGCGTCGAGTTCTACACGCGTGGCGGCACCCGGACCTCCGTGAACGAGGGACAACAGCTGGTGTCGGGACCGGCAGTCCTCGCTGTGACCACCGGGTCCGGCCCGGGACAGGTCATGCAGACCCAGGGCGCCTACTCGGTCTTCGACCCCGCCCAGAAGGACAAACTGTGGCAGGTCACCGATCCCGAGCTGTCGAAGGTGGCCTCGCGGCCGTGCGGCTCCGTGGTCGCTTTCGCCCGCAAGGACGGAAGTCGGTCGATCCTCGACCTGCGGACCGGGGAGAAGGTGGGCGAGGTCCCGCGCCCCGAGCCGGGACAGCCTGGTACCAACATCGACTACCTCACGTGCGTCGGCCAGGGCGAGGACACCGCAGTGTTCGGCAACGCGGGTGAGCTCACAGCGTTCAACATCGGTGACGGATCCGTTGCCTGGCAGCGGTCGATAGTCGGTGGGCAAGCCGCCATCGTCGACGGATATCTCGTGCTCGAGGAGGGCACCACCCTCTCGCTCCTGGCCCCGTCGTAAAAAAGTTTCGCCAGAGGCCGTCGGAAAACGCCCCGCCGGGACGACTATGAGGATGTGAGCGGCACAGCGGGGAGCACATCGAATCGGCCGGACGGTGGACCACCGTCGGCCGGGCGAACTCTGCTCGACCTGTACGACGAAGCGCTGCCGGCCGTGTACGGGTACCTGCTGCGGCGAACACGTGACACCAGTGTGGCCGAAGATCTCGCGTCGGAAACGTTTCTGGCCGCGATGGACAGCGCACGTGGTGTGGACGCTCCCGAACCGTCCATTCCATGGCTCATCGGCATCGCCAGACACAAACTGGCAGACCACTGGCGTCGCATGCAACGCACCCCGACACCCGTCGACGAGGTGCGCGACGATCCCGCCGACGACGAATGGGACGTCCACCTGGACCGGTTGGTGGCCGAGTACACCCTTGCCCAGTTGTCGACCACGCACCGGGCAGTGCTGACCCTGCGGTACGTCGACGACTGCACGGTCAGTCAATGCGCGGAGCTGTTGGGCCGCACCGTCGCGGCCACCGAGGCGTTGCTCACCCGGGCCAAGCGGGCCTTCCGCACGGCCTATCCCGACACCAACGATCCCAGTCCCACGTCGCTGCGACCGAGAGGAGGCCGGTCATGAACCCAGACTTCGACCCGTTCACCGCACTGGCCGCAGACGATGTTCCGGTCGCGCCCGACCCCGCCTTCGCGCGCCGGCTGCGAACGCGGCTCGAACGGGGACTGGACCTACCCGAAGGAGTGACCATGTCCACAGATGTCCTGCCCGAATCAGCCGATGCCGCGAAGTCAGTCGGTACCGGCAAGTCAGTCAGTGCTTCCGAATCTCGCAGTCCTGCTACGCCCTCGGTCGTCGAGCGCCCCGGCGCGCTGCCCTACCTCACCGTCGCCGATCCCGGCGCAGCCATCGAGTGGTACGTCGAGCATCTCGGCGCGCAGCTGCGTGGTGAGCCGATCGTGATGGACGACGGGAAGATCGGCCACGCCGAACTCCTGATCGGCGGCGGGGTCATCTACCTTGCCGGCGAGTTCGCCGAGCTCGGACTCAAGGCGCCTGCGCCACAATCCGTCTCGGTCTCGCTGATGTTGCCGGTACCCGACACCGATGTCGCGGTGCGCCGGGCAGCCGACGGTGGTGCAACCGTGCAGCGCGAACCGTACGAAGGGTACGGATCACGGACCGGGTCGATCATCGACCCGTTCGGTCACCGCTGGATGCTGACGGGACCCTCTTCGTCCACTGCCGGGGAACCGAACCCGGCAGAGGGGATCCGACGTGGCGATCTCGGCTACTGCACGCTGTGGACCACCGACGTCGATCGGGCCGCCCGCTTCTACAACTCGGTCCTGGGCTGGGAGTTCGACTCCGAGACAGGTCAGGTCACCAACCTCGCGCAACGGTTGGGCATCTTCTCTGTTCCCGGTGATCCGACGATGCTGTGCGCGTACGCCGTTGAGGACCTGGACAAGGCCCGGGCAGACATCGCCGCCGCCGGCGGTTCCACCGGCGAGGTGCAACAGCTCCCCTTCGGTGATCTGCTCGACGCCGTCGACAACCAGGGGGTACGGTTTGCCGTCTACCGGCCGAACGGCGATGATCCGCGTCCTCCGGTGAACGGCACAGGTCATGGCGAACTGACGTACATGACCCATTACACCTCGGACAGTTCTCGGTGGCGCGACTTCTACGGTCGGGTGCTGGGCTGGAGTTTCACCGCAGGCAGAATCGACGACGGGTGGGAGGTCGATGACGGCCACCCGATGACGGGCGTCGCCGGCGGACAGGACCATTCGCTGTCGGTGCCGATGTGGGTGGTCGACGACATCGAGACAGCCGTCGAACGGGTTCGCGCGGCCGGCGGCATGGTCATCGAAGGCCCCGCACGGCAGTCCTACGCCATCTCCGCCGAATGCCTCGACGACCAGGGCAGCCCGTTCTGGTTGGCGCAGTACTGATCTCGCCGGTCACACACCCTCCGACTTCGGCTTCATCCTCCGACTGCAACCGGAGGATCTGGCCGGAGTCGGAGGTTCTGGGCCGTCAGGGGTTCAGGAACGCAGCCAGTGCGGCCGAGTACATTCCCACGTCAGCCGTTCCCATCAGCTCGCGGGCGCTGTGCATCGCGAGCTGCGGGGCACCGACATCAACGGTGGTCAAACCGGTTCGGGTGGCGGTGATCGGGCCGATGGTGGACCCGCATGGCAGGTCCGCGCGGTGCACGTAGCGCTGCAGTGGCACGCCGGCCTGCTCCGCGGCCACCGCGAACAGCGCTTCGCCTTCGGCATCGCTGGCGTAACGCAGGTTCTGGTTGACCTTCAGCACCGGTCCTCCGTTGATGGAGATCTGATGTGCCGGTTCGTGGCGCTCGGGGTAGTTGGGATGGGTGGCATGGGCCATGTCACCGGAGGCGCACGCGCTCATCGACATCGACCGCAGATAGTCCTCACGAGAACCACCGCCCGCCAACACGATTCGCTCGAGCACCGTGGGCAGCAATTCTGACGCGGCGCCCCGATCCGAACCACTGCCGACCTCTTCGTGGTCGAACAGGGCAAGCACGGGAATGTACTGTCCGACACCACCTTCGACAACATCAACGAGCGCCCGGGTACCGGCGTAGCAGGTTCCTTGGTTGTCCAGTCGGGGTGCGCTCAGCAGGTCGTCACTGACCCCGACCACTCGGCTCGGCGCCAGGTCGTGGGTCATCAACTCCCAACCGAGGAGCTGGTCCACGCTCACCTCTGCCTGTGCGGCAATCCATTCCATGAAACCGGGGCCGCTCTCACCCACCGACCAGATGCCGTTGACGTGCCGCTGCGGATCGAGCGTCACACCGGCCCGGTCCTCGGAGAGATGTATCGCGAGCTGTGGGACCCGCAGAACAGGTTCGTCGATCTTGATCAGCCGGCGCCGGAGCCCTTTGGAGTCCCGGATCGCCAGCCGGCCGGATATGCCCAGATCGCGGTCGAGCCACGAATTGAGCAGTGCGCCACCGTACTTCTCCAACCCCACCATCGACAGGCCGGCCGAGCGGAGACCGGGGTTCTGCTTCACCCGGAGGTTGGGACTGTCGGTATGACCCCCGACGATCCGGAAACTGCGTCCCGGTCCGCTGCTGTCCCAGGCGACGATCGAACCCCCGCGCATCACGTAGTGCCGCCCGGGTTTGCTCGGCCACTGATGCTCTTCGCTCAGCTCGCGAAAACCTGCCGCCTCGAGCGCCTTGGCCACCGATTCACACACATGGAACGGCGATGGCGATGCGTCGACGAACCTACCCAGTCCGGCCGCGTCGGCCGAGGTGGTCACCATGGTTCTGCTCAGGCCGTGGTGAGCACTGCGTCAAGAGCGGAGTAGAACAACCCGAGGCCGTCGTCACTCGGTCCTGTCAGCGCTTCGGTGGCGTGTTCGGGATGCGGCATCAGGCCCACCACGCGCCCGTTCGTGCTGGCGATCCCGGCGATGTCGCGCATCGAGCCGTTCGGGTTGTCGCCGGCGTAACGGAACACCACGCGGCCTTCACCTTCGAGTTCGTCGAGCACCGCCTCGGAGGCGACGAAACGGCCTTCACCCGATTTGAGCGGGATGAGGATCTCTGCACCCGGCTCGAAACGGCTGCTCCACGACGAAGCGGTCGATTCGACCTTCAGCCATTGGTCGCGACACAGGAAATGCAGTCCGTTGTTGCGGGTGAGTGCCCCCGGCAACAGCCCGGCTTCGCACAGCACCTGAAAGCCGTTGCAGATTCCGAGA
The DNA here is from genome assembly GCF_000506245.1 of Williamsia sp. D3. Classification (NCBI taxonomy): domain Bacteria; kingdom Bacillati; phylum Actinomycetota; class Actinomycetes; order Mycobacteriales; family Nocardiaceae; genus Williamsia; species Williamsia sp. D3. The sequence goes on from NZ_AYTE01000016.1 coordinate 32,994, forward strand.
ATCGGCATTCCCTTACCTGCAGCCTCGACCAGAGCACCCATCACGGGGGCAAACCTGGCGATCGCGCCGGCGCGCAGGTAGTCGCCGTAAGAGAAGCCGCCAGGAACCACAACGGCGTCCACGCCTTGCAGGTCGCCGTCGCCGTGCCACAGTTCCACCGGCTCGCCACCCGCCAGGCGCACCGCTCGCGCGGCATCAATGTCGTCGAGCGATCCCGGGAAGGTGATGACCCCCACGCGTGCCGTCACGATGCGGCCTCTTGCACCCGAGTCACCGAGTAGTCCTCGATGACGGTGTTGGCCAGCAACTCTGCCGCGATGCGGTCGAGCGCTTCGTCATCCACCGAGTCGTCCACTTCCAGTTCGAAACGCTTACCCTGGCGCACGTCGGCGATGCCGTCGAACCCCAATCGACCCAGCGCGCCGCTGATCGCCTGACCCTGCGGATCCAGGATCTCGGCTTTGGGCATCACGTCAACTACCACTCGAGCCACTTGGGCGCTCCTCTTCAGCTGCGGTTTTCAGCCGTCACTCTACCGGCAATCGCTTGATGGACCGGCCCCGGAGGTTCCCGGCTCGAACTGGCCCGGGACTCTCGCCGTCGACTTCCTGCCTCAGGCAGCCCGTCGCAGCGCGGTCGACGTCATGTTGCGATACGTGACCGGCTGCGCTCCGTGGAGCAGGGCGAGGTCGATGCAGTCGAACACCGCTTTGCCCGTCACCGGCTCGCCGAGGTGTTTGGCCGCCACCGAGAGCCGGACCACCCCGCCGCGGCGCGCCACCCGGACGGTGTTGCGGACGAGGAGCCGGCACCACCATGACTCGGCCGAGAAGCCGTCGCCGATACCGAGGACTCGCGCCTTGGTCGACGTCCCGGTCATCACGTCTTCGATGCTGGTGAAGCCCAGGTTGGTACGGAATCCACGACCGGCCAGGGCAGAGCGGGCGCCTGGCGACGCATTCCATCGGGGCGCGGCGAAGATCCGGGTACGTAGCCCGATCTGCTCGAGCATCCTGTCGGCGGCGAGCAGTCGCAGACCGGCCTCGTGCGCTCCGAGTTCGGCGAACTCGGCTCGCCGGCGGCGGCTGGGTACCTGGTTGTACCCGTGCAGCACGATCGCGTCGTCACCGCTGCGTCGTTCGCGTAGCCACGCGCAGGTATCGGCATCCTCGGCCAGGCGGTATCCGCCCTTGAGTCGAGGCGCGGCGAGGAACGACAGCGGCACGTCACGGGTGGCCACCTCCTCGGCGAAGGCCTGGACCTGCGCAAGGGTGGTGTCACGGATACCGGAAACCGAGACGATCAGTTGTCCTGCCACGGCCCCCAGTATTGCGGGCGCAGGTGGTCAACCGGTTGCCCTCAGGTGGACAACACGCAAAATCAGCGCCCGCGACCGTCCCGGCACACGCCCGGTACCGCTATCCGAGCGCTCGCTCGATGGCCTCGACCACTTCGGTCGCCTCGGGCTCGGTACGCGGGCGGAACCGTCCGACAACCTCACCGTCGGCGCTGAGCAGAAACTTCTCGAAGTTCCACTGGATGTCACCGGCTTCGCCATCAGCATCTGACGCCTTGGTGAGTTCGGAGTACAGCGGGTGGCGGTCGTCGCCGTTGACGTCGGTCTTCTCCAGCAGCGGGAACGTCACTCCGTAGGTCGTCGAGCAGAACGTGGCGATCTCCTCGGGGGTCCCGGGCTCCTGCCCCATGAACTGGTTGCACGGCACACCCACCACCGTCAGGCCACGATCGCGGTAGTTCTCGGCCAACTTCTCCAGTCCGGCGTACTGCGGCGTCAGACCACACTTGCTGGCAACGTTCACCACGAGGACGGGTCCGCCGAACTCTCCGAGAGTGGTCGAGTCGCCGGACAGTGTGCGCAGGGGAATGTTCTTGATGTCGGTGGTCATTCACACAGGCTACGACGATGATGCCGTCGGGGGCTGCAGTCGGCCGCAGCCGATGTAACCGAAAACACAGTTGGTTGCGCTGGCGTCAATAGTTGCGTCGGCGTTACCGTTAGCCAGTGTCACAATCAGGCGGGGTCGAAGAGACCTTTCGAACAGTGCACGAGTTCCTGACCCGGTTGTCCTGCGCGCTCGACGCCGACGCGATGGATGACCTCATCGAGACAGAGTTGGGTTTCACCCACTACAAGGCTCTGCTGATCCTCAGCCGGCACGGTAATGCGCTGTCGGTCAACGAGTTGGCAGACGAGCTCCACCTGTCTCTCGCTGCCGCCGGACGTGCCGTCGACAAGCTGGTCGGTCTTTCCATGGTGTCGAGACGCGAAGACGAGCACGACCGCCGGATCAAGAGGGTCTCGCTTGCCGAAGGTGGCGAAAAAGCAGTTGCGTTGAGCATCCGGCGTCGAGAAGACTCGGTGCGTGATGTGATCGCGAAACTCCCGAGTGACTTGCGCGCTGATCTCAACAGTGCCCTGCTCCCCATCCTCGCCGGCGACTATCTGAGCACGCCGATGTGCTCAGACGATGTCCGCACTGGTTCTGCCACACAGGGTTCGGCGGCCGCCACTTCGGCCGCCGCCCGATAGACATTCGAACACGATCGAGAAAGTGACCCCATGACCTCACCGTCAACTACGTCGAGTGCGAGCGACAAGCTCGACCCGGCAGTGATCAAGATCGCTGCCGTGGTCGTGCTCGGCGCGATCATGTCGATTCTCGACACCACGGTTGTGTCCGTGGCGCAGAACACTTTCCAGGATGAGTTCAGCACCGACCAGGCCGGTTCGGCGTGGACGATGACCGGTTACACACTGGCCCTGGCCGCGGTCATCCCGCTGTCGAGCTGGGCCGCCGCACGTTTTGGCACCAAGAAGGTCTATCTGACGTCGCTGGTGCTGTTCGTCTTGGGCTCGGTGCTGTGTGCGCTGGCCTGGAGCATCGGCACCCTGGTCATCTTCCGGGTGCTGCAAGGTTTCGGCGGCGGCATGTTGATGCCGGTCGGCATGATGATCCTGACCAAGGCGGCAGGCCCGGCTCGGGTCGGTTCGGTGATGGCAGTGCTCGGGATCCCGATGCTCCTCGGACCCATCCTCGGGCCGATCATCGGCGGCGCCCTGATCGAGTACGCCAGCTGGCACTGGATCTTCCTGATCAACGTGCCGATCGGTGCACTCGCCTTCGCTTACTCCTACTGGATCCTGCCCAAGGACAACGAGACGTCGCGCCCGACGTTCGACTTCGTCGGACTGCTCCTGCTGTCCCCTGGTCTGGCGCTGTTCCTCTACGGCATCTCCTCGAGTACCGAAGAGGGCACCTTCATGACCGCAAAGGTGCTGATACCGGCCGTGATCGGAGCAATCCTGGTTGCCGGGTTCATCGTGCATGCCCTGCGTGCCCGTAACCCTCTGCTCGACCTGCGGCTGTTCACCAACAGCAAGTTGTCGTGGTCGGTGGTGACCATGTCGTTGTTCATGATCGCGTTCTTCGGTGCGATGTTGCTGTTCCCGCAGTACTACATCGGCGTCCGCGGCGAGACCACGCTCTTGACCGGGCTGCTCATCGCACCTCAGGGCATCGGGGCGATGCTCACCATGCCGATGGCCGGTCGGCTGACCGACAAACACGGCCCAGGGAAGATGGTGGTCCCCGGCATCGTCCTGATCGCAATCGGACTCGGCGTCTTCATCTTCATCGGCGCCGACACCTCGTACTGGCTCCTCGGCGCGGCTCTGTTCGTCCAGGGCCTCGGCATGGGTATGACGATGATGCCCATCATGTCCGCGGCGCTGGCGACGCTCAATCCGGCTCAGGTTCCCGACGGTTCGACGCTCATGAACGTTGTGCAGCAGGCGGCAGGGTCGGTGGGTACCGCGGTCATCTCGGTGATCTTGGCCAACAACGTGAAGGGTGCAGTCGAGAGCGGCGGCGACATCGCCGGAGCCTTCGGTGACACGTTCATCGTGTCGGTGGGACTGATCGTGCTGACGCTGATCCCAGCGTTCTTCCTGCCGCGCAAGCGGATAGTGCACGACGCGGTCGATGCCGACACCGAGGCGAAGACCCCGGTGATCATGCACTGATCACTCTGGACCGCACAGTTCAGGGCAGAGAAAAGGCGCGACCCGACATCAGCCGGGTCGCGCCTTTTGTTGCGCTCGATATGTCAGACAGCACCGGTCTGACGCAGTACCCACGCGTACTCGAAGGCGACTTCTTCCCACTGCTTGTAACGGCCACTGACACCACCGTGTCCGGCCTTCATCTCGGTCTTCAACAGGATCGGCGCATCTCCGGTTGTGCTGTCCTGCAGCCGGGCAACCCATTTCGCCGCCTCGGTGTAGAGGACGCGGGTGTCGTTGAGCGAGGTGACCGCCAGGATCTGCGGGTACGGCTTGGCGTCGACGTTCTCATACGGCGAGTACGACTTCATGTACTCGTAGACCGTCTTGTCTGCCAACGGGTTTCCCCACTCGTCCCACTCGATGACGGTGAGTGGCAACGACGGATCGAGGATGGACGTCAGCGGGTCCACGAACGGGACCACCGCGAGTATGCCGTTGAACAGCTCGGGCGCCAGGTTCGCGACCGCTCCGATCAGCAGGCCGCCGGCGCTGCCGCCCTCGCCGACCAACTGCTTGGGGGTGGTGACACCGGTCTCGATCAGATGTTCTGCAGCGGCAACAAAATCGGTGAAGGTGTTCTTCTTGGTGAGGGTCTTACCTGTCTCGTACCAATGCCGGCCCATCTCACCGCCACCGCGAATATGGGCGATGACAAACACGACGCCGCGGTCGAGCAGCGACAACCGTGAGATCGAGAACCCTGGGTCGTTGCTCGATTCGTAGGAGCCGTATCCGTACAGCAACGTGGGCGCGGGCCCGTCGGCGTGTTCACGGCGCCGGATCACCGAGAGTGGGATCTTGGTGCCGTCGCTCGCCGTGGCCCAGTCGCGGTACTGCTCATAGTCGGCCGGGTCGAAGTCGCCGAGCACCTGCTGACGTTTCAGCAGTGTCCGTTCGCCGGTCGCGACGTCGAGATCGAACACCTCTGTGGGGTTGATGAAGCTCGTGTACCCGATGCGCAGCCGCGGCGCCGCCCATTCGGGGTTGCCGCCGAGTCCGGCCGAGTAGAGCTCTTCATCGAACGAGACCTCGACGAACTCCGGCGTGCCGCTTCCGTTGAGCTGCGCGATGGACAACCGCGGCAACGCTTCTCGCCGGTAGCTCAGGACCAGTTGGCCGGCGAAGGCGTCGACATCTTCGATCCGGACCTCCGGGTCGTGCGGGACCAGCACCCGGGTGTCGGTGGGATCGGTCACGGCCGCATCGAGCAGCTCGAAGTTCTCGGCGTTCTTGTTGTGCAGGATCAGGAAACGATCCCGTCCGTCGATCACGGCGTGCTCCACGCCGTACTCGACTCCCTCTTCACGGGGCCACACCACGGTGAACTCGCCGGTCGGGTCAGCAGCGTCGAGGATCCGGACTTCGCTGGTGATCTTCGAACCGAGCGTGATCATCAGGTACTTGTCGCTGCGGGTTCCACCGATCCCCACCCAGTACTGCTCGTCGGGCTCGTGAAACACCTTGACGTCGGGCGTACCTGCACCGAGATCGTGACGCCAGACAGTGTCGGGTCGCCATGCCTCGTCGACAGTCTGATAGAAGACATGGTTGCCATCGAGCGACCACAGTGCGCCCGGCGCGGTGTCACGGATCTCGTCGGCGAGCAGTTCGCCGGTGCGAAGATCCTTGAACCGCATGGTGTATCGCTCGTCACCAGCTGTGTCGACGCTGTACGCCAGCAGATTACCGTCCTCGCTCACCGAGAGCGCACCGAGACTGAAGAAGTCGGTGCCCTCGGCCTCGACGTTGGAGTCGAGGAGGATCTCCTCCCCCGGCACACTCTGACCGGGCTCGACCGTCGGCGGCGTCCAGTCGTCGGGGCCGGCGATCGGGCACCGCGCCCTGAGTGCGTACTGCTTGCCCTCTTCGGTACGTGCGTAATACCAGTACTGACCGCGTCGCGTCGGCACCGACATGTCGGTTTCCTGGGTGCGGCCCTTGATCTCGTTGTATATGTCCGCGCGGAGATCTGCGAGGTCGGCGGTGTGCGCGGTGGTGTACTCGTTCTGTTGTTCGAGGAATGCGATGACCTCGGGATCCTCTTTGTCGCGCAGCCACTCGTAGTGGTCGATCACGGTGTCTCCGTGGTGTTTGCGCTCGAACGGGATCTTCTTCGCGACGGGCGGCGTGCCTGCTGCTGCGTCCTGCGAGGTGTCGGTCACTGCTCTCCCTTCGGCCAGTCATCAAATGACAGACCTGAAATACGTTCGTAGGCTTCGATGTAGCGGTCACGGGTACGTTGCGCGACGTCGTCCGGCAACGGCGGGGGCGGATTGTCTGCATCGCGGTCCCACCCGGAGTCGGGGCCGGTGAGCCAGTTGCGGACGATTTGTTTGTCGAAACTGGGCTGCACCATGCCTGCCCGGTAGTTCGCCGCGTCCCAGTACCGCGAACTGTCCGGTGTCAAGACCTCGTCGGCGAGGACAACAGTGCCTTCATCGTCGAGTCCGAACTCGAACTTGGTGTCGGCGAGGATGATTCCACGCTCTGCCGCCAGCTCAGATCCCCGCGAGTAGATGTCGAGGGTGAGGTCTCTGAGCTTTTGCGCGAGCGTTTCGCCGACGGTGGCGACCACTGCGTCGAAGCTGACGTTCTCGTCGTGCTGGCCGATGTCTGCCTTGGTCGCGGGGGTGAAGATCGGCTCGGGGAGTCTGCTCGACTCCTCGAGCCCCTCCGGGAGGGCGATACCGCAGACCGAGCCGGTGGCGATGTAGTCGAGGAGGCCGGATCCCGTCAGGTACCCGCGCGCGACACACTCGACGGGGAGCATGTCGAGCTTCTTCACCACGAGCGCTCGGCCCACCAGTTCGGCGGGGATACGACTGTCGGTCGGATCGCCCGCCAGATGGTTGGGAACGCCCAGCGCACCGAAGTAGTAGACGCTCATCGCGGTGAGAACCCGGCCCTTGTCAGGGATGGGCGTGGGCAAGATGTGGTCGAAGGCAGAGATGCGGTCGGATGCCACCATCAGCATCGTCTGCTCGTCGATCGAATAGAGGTCACGTACCTTTCCGGCCGCGAGATGTTCGTAGGACTCCAGGCTCGGACGCATGGTTTTCAGGCTAGTCGGGCGGGCACGCCTTTCGACGTTCAGGGCGGGTGGCGCTAGAACACCAGGCCGGCAGCAAGAGCCGCGACGCCGATTGCGGGCGGCGTCAGCTGGATCAGCGCCGAACGCCCCTTCTCGGGCGACGAGATCAGCAGAACGAGACCCGCGGCAACCATCGACCCAGCGCCGGCGAACACCAACGCAGCTCCGGCATCGGCGTGATCGACGAGGGTCAACACGATCCCGACAGCGGTGACGATCGCCAGGAACAGGTTGTAGAACCCTTGATTGAAGGCCATGTCCTTGGTCGCTTCGGCTTCCTCGGCTGTGGTTCCGAAGGTCTTGCGGGTTGCCGGTGACGTCCACCGCAGCGATTCGAGCACAAAGATGTACACGTGGATGAGTGCCGCAATCGCGGTGAATACAAGGCCTACTACCGTCACGTCGTCGTCCCGTCCGAAGTCATGTGGTCTCCGCTACCGCTGTCGGCATGAATATCCGCCGACTGCGAAGACTGCCACAATGAACCGGTGAGCACATCGGCTGCATCGGTCACCATCACTTACTGCACTCAGTGCAACTGGGTACTTCGGGCGTCATGGATGGCAACGGAGTTGCTGAACACCTTCGGTACCGAACTGGGGTCGGTGACCCTGGTGCCAGGTACCGGCGGCGTGTTCACCATCGAAGTCGACGAACAGTTGATATGGGAGCGCAAGCGCGACAACGGCTTTCCGGACGTCGTCACCCTGAAGAAGCTCGTGCGCGACATCGCGGTGCCGGATTGGAACCTCGGGCACGCCGATACCGCGGCCGAGTAGTACTCCACATCGCCTGAGCCCGCCTTCGAAAGCACGTTCCCAATCATTCCGGGAGCCTCCGACGACCTCAACTCGGAGCGCTCATTGCGGCCGGGGCCGCTCCTGGAAAACGCGTCTCGAAGTCGAGTACACCCACCCAGGTCGGAATCACCCCGATGCGATGCATGGTCGCGCCATCGGCACGCAACCCGTCGAAGTAGGCATCGGCCTGCGCCGGTGGCATATCCCGGCGCATGACGAGCTCGTATTCGGGCACGATGCCGTCGACGTCGGTGACCACCGCATCGCCTCGCAATAGCAGGACGTGGGGTGTGGCTGACACCGTGTCGATAGTGATCGCCACTGCCGGGCGCCTACGAAGCGCTGCAACTTTGCGGCACCGGCGAACGTGGCCATGACCAATTCGGTACCTGTCCACCAGTGATTCATCGGGAAGAGGCGCGGGCTGTTGTCGGCCGCCACATAAGCGAGCCGAGCAGGCGATGCGAGGCTGAGGAGTTCGCGAGCCACGTCCGTCTCGAGCAGACCGATGTCGCCCTGCGGGAGCTCATTCGGGTCGATGTGCGCCGAGGTTGTCACCGGACTTCCACCAGCCTTTGCAAGTTGTTGAAGCAGCTGTCCCATCCGCTGCGGGCACCGTCTTCGGGACTCAGCGGTCCCGGCGCGAGGAGGTGGAAGGTCATGGTTGTGGTGCCCGGCGTTGTTTCTTCGAAGGTCACGGTGCAGACGGAGACGCTGTCGGTGTTGGTCGGGTCGCCCCATGTGAATACGAGGCGTTCTGGTGCCGAGACCTCTTGATAGACACCACCGGTGGCGAATTCCTCACCGTCAGGGCTGATCATCACTCCGCCATAGCTCCCGCCTGGTCGCGCATCGCCATGCATGCGATCTCGTGGCATGGTGAAACCCTCGGGGCCCATCCATTGCGCGGCCTGGTCGTTGTCGACCCAGGCGTTGAATACCACCTCCGGAGTGGCAGCGAACTCTCTGACGATCGTGAACTCGCGAGTTGCCGTGTCTGTCATGGTGTTTCCTTTCCCTGGCCGGACCCGGTGATCCGGTTGATGTGTTGTTCGAGACGGTCGAAACTGCCGTCCCAGAAACGGCGATAGCCGGCCAGCCAGTCGCTGGCCGCCGCCAACGGCTCGGCTTCGAGGGAACACGGTCGCCACTGCGCGTCGCGGCCCCGCGAGATGAGTCCGGCGCGTTCCAGAACCTTGAGGTGTTTGGACACCGCCGCCAAACTCATGTCGAACGGCTCGGCGAGCGCCGACACCGTCGCCTCCCCTTCCGCGAGCCGAGCCAGCAGAGCCCGCCGCGTGGGGTCGGCGAGCGCCGCGAACACGGCACTGAGTTGATCGTCCGACACGTCGTTCTCCCTTATTCAACCAACTGGTTATGAACCAGCAGGTTGAATACTACGGACTCGAGAGCGGCTGCCAACCCGTTGCGGCCGGCACGGCCGCGCACGAACTCCGACTTCGGCCACAACCTCCGACTGCAACCGGAGGAACTCCACGAAGTCGGAGGGTCTAGGCAACCAGCAACCCAGGCCCGCCAAAGCCTCCGACTTCGGCTAGGAACTCCGGTTGCAACCGGAGGAACTCCACGAAGTCGGAGGGTCTGCGGACCCAGCAGACGAAACGGTCAGAGAATAGGCGCCGGCGCATAGCCGGCGGCGTCGGGATATTGATCGACGAGTGTGCCCACCTGAGCGACGACGTCGGCCACCTGGTGCTCTGCTGCGCCGATGAATGCCGATTTGTCGGCCAGCGCGGCGTCGAGCCCGGCGCGGTCGAGTGGGATCCTGTCGTCGGCGGCCAGGCGGTCCAGCAGGTCGGGATCGCGACCGTCTTCGCGCATGGCGAGGGCCACGGCGACGGCGTTTTCCTTGATCGCCTCGTGCGCGACCTCGCGACCGACGCCTGCACGGACCGAGGCGATCAGGACCTTGGTGGTCGCCAGGAACGGCAGGTACCGGTCGAGTTCTTTGGCGATCACTGCGGGGTAGGCACCGAACTCGGCGAGCACCGTCAGGAACGTCTCGAGCAGTCCATCGATGGCGAAGAAGGCGTCGGGCAATGCCACTCGGCGCACCACCGAACAGAACACGTCACCCTCGTTCCACTGCGCGCCGGCCAGTTCCGCAGCCATCGATCCGTAGCCCCGGAGCACCACGGCGAGCCCGTTCACCCGCTCGCAGCTGCGGGTGTTCATCTTGTGCGGCATCGCCGAACTGCGACCTGCCCTGCCTGGAAACCTTCGGTGACCAGCTCATGGCCTGCCATCAGGCGAATGGTGTGAGCCAACGACGAGGGGCCGGCAGCCACCTGTACCAGCGCCGAGACCACGTCGTGGTCGAGTGATCGCGGGTACACCTGACCCACCGACGTCAGCGACTTCGAGAACCCGAGGTGGTCGGCCACCTTCGACTCCAGCTGGGACAGTTTGTCAACGTCTCCGTCGAGCAGATCGAGCATGTCCTGGCTGGTGCCCATCGGGCCCTTGATGCCGCGGAGCGGATAGCGGTCGATCAGCTCGCGAAGGCGGGTGAGCGCGATGAGCAGTTCGTCGGCCGCCGATGCGAATCGCTTGCCCAGGGTGGTGGCCTGCGCCGCGACGTTGTGGCTGCGACCGGCCATCACCAGTGTGGAGTACTGGGCGGCCCGGTCGGCCAAGCGTGCCGCGGTGGCGACACCATGTGCGTGTACGTGCTCGAGCGACCGCAGGATCTGCAATTGCTCGACGTTCTCGGTGAGGTCGCGGCTGGTCATCCCCTTGTGGATGTGCTCGTGGCCAGCGAGGGCGTTGAACTCTTCGATGCGCGCCTTCACGTCGTGGCGGGTGACCCGTTCACGGTCGGCGATGGAGGCCAGGTCGATCTGATCGAGCACACGTTCGTAGTCGGCGATCGCCTCATCGGGCACCTCGACGCCCAGTTCCTGCTGCGCTTTGAGGACTGCGACCCACAGTTGCCGCTCCAGGACGATCTTGTGATCGGCAGACCACAATCGCACCAGATCTGCCGACGCGTAGCGACCGGCCAGGACGTTCGAGACCCGCGGCTTCTCGGTCGGCGATATTGTTTCAGACACGCCTCATTATGCGACATGTCCACCACGGCCCCCTCACATGGCGGTCACGACCGGCGCATCACACTGCGACGACGGGTGCGAGCTGGTCGATGACCTCGCTCAGGGCGGTGCGGGTCACCTTGACAACGTCCTCCACCGAGTCGGCCAGGGCCCCGATCACAACACCGTCCTCGACAGCCATCAACTGCTCGATCCCACTGGGATCTGTGCTGCGGCCCGACTTCTCGAGAACCTCGAAGTGGGTGTTACGCAACGTGTTTCGGTGGTCGATGAGAACCTGTTGCAGTCGCGGCACTCGCGCACTGAGAACAACCGACTCGAACCGGCAGGTCAGACGCTCTCGCGACGTGTCTTCCCCGATGAAGACATCGGCGAGTACTTCGGCCGTCGCCTCGGCCCCGCGGCGACGCCGGGTCAGCCCCCGGCCCCTCTCGATGATCGCATCGCAATCATTCGCACAGGCGGACGCCACTGCCTCGGCAACCAAATCCTCAAGTGAGGCAAAGTAATACGTCGTGGAGGCAAGCGGAAGCTGCGCTCGGTCGGCCACCGCCCGATGTCGGACGGCGTCAAAACCGCCTTCCAGAAACAATTCCCCGGCGGCGGCGATCAATCGCGCCCTTCGGCGCGTCCCCTTGGGGGTCGCTGCTGCTCTCACTCCGCCATGGTGGCAAAGGGCACGCGGCGGCGGGATCGTTTCGGCAAAAAACTGACCCCCGGCAAGGATTTCAGTGATGCTCGATCAGCTGAGAACCGGACGGAGGAGTTGCAGCGCCCGCTCGATCTCGTCGGTCGCACCGGCGAAACTCATCCGCACGGTTCGGTGCCCCTTGCGGGTGTCGAAGTCCAGACCCGGCGCCATGGCAACCCCGGTCTGCTCGAGCACGCCTTCACACCAGCCGAGCGAATCGTCGGTGATCGCACCGACATCGGCGTACACATAGAACGCACCGTCGGGAGGTGCCACGTCGGTGATGCCGAGCGCGGCGAGGCCGCCCACCAACAACTCACGATTTCGCGCGTAACGCCGCACGTGCCCGTCCAGTTCAGCCCGTGACTCGGGGGTGAACGCTGCGACGGCAGCGTGCTGGCTGATCGTCGGTGGACAGATGGTCATGTTCGCCGTGAGTCGCTCGACGGGCCGCCGCAGAGGTTCGGGCACCAGCATCCAGCCCAATCGCCAGCCGGTCATACAGAAATACTTCGACACCGAACCCATCACCACCGACTGGCGCGACGTCTCCCATGCGCATGAGGTGGGCCGCCCGTAACTGATGCCGTGATAGATCTCGTCCGAGATGAGCAACGTGCCGTGGGCGTCGCACCAGGCGGCAAGAGCGGCGAGTTCCTCGGGCGCGAGGATTGTCCCGGTGGGGTTCGCAGGGCTGGCGACGATCAATCCGGCCGGCGGCCGGTCGAGTTGTTCGAGCATGTCGACCGTCGGCTGGAACCGCGTTTCGGGACCACAATCGAGTTCGAGTACCTGGCAACCCAGCGCCGAGAGCGTGTTGCGGTATGCCGGATAACCCGGCCGGGCCATGGCCACCGTGTCGCCCGCATCAAAAGCAGCGAGAAAGATCAGGGTGAATGCACCGGATGAGCCCGTGGTAATCACGACGTCGTCCGCACTCACCTCCACTGCATAGGTGTCGCGGTGATGCGCCGCGATCGCCTCGCGCAGCGGCGCGATACCGAGCGACTCGGTGTAACCCAGTGGAGAGGCATGCAAGGCGGCCGCGGTGGCGTCGAGGACCGGCGCCGGAGCCGGGGTGGAAGGCTGACCGGCGGCCAACGACACGACGTCGAGGCCGCGGGCCCGTCGCTTGGCGATCGCTGCCAGCACGTCCATCACATGGAACATCTCGACCTGGGATCTGTCCGATTGCGACCGCATCTGTCGAAGTTAGCGCCTGCCGTAAACGACATCGCGTCAGAGGGTCGAACGGTAGCTCGGCGCCGCGCCGCAGGTACCGTGTATCTCGCAATGACTACCACAGGCAACCGCTTCCAGCGACCCGGAAGCAACGACGACGGCACTTCCGGACTCGCCGATCTGGCGATACCCCGTCGTTCCCTGCTCACGGCCGGTGCCGGGCTGGGTGCCATGGGGCTGCTGGCAGCGTGCGGGTCGGGTGACGAGTCGAAGCGCGTGGCACCCCAGCCGGCCCGCGCGGACGAACCCAAGACCACCTCCACTGCGCCGACTGTTCCGCAGAGCGGGACGGCCGAGATGTTCAGTGGCAGCTTCATCTCCGCCAAAATGCTTGGACGTCAAACCAATTGGATCGTCGCACGGCCGGCCGGCGTCACCGGCGAGTTGCCGGTGGTGGTGGTGCTGCACGCCCTGAACACCGACCAGAGGGCGGCTTTCGGCGGGGGTCTGGAGATGCAGAACCTGATGCAGGACTGGGTGAATCAGGGTAATGCACCGTTTGCCCTCGCCGCCGTGGATGCCGCGCGCAGCTACTATCACCCCCGCGCCGATGGCACCGACGGCGGCGCGATGGTGCTCGACGAGTTCCTGCCACTGCTCGACGGCACCCCCGAACTCCAGCTGCGCACCGATCGCATCGGATTCTTCGGCTGGTCCATGGGCGGCTACGGTGCACTGCGCCTGGGTGCACTACTGGGCGCACCACGGGTATCGGCCATCGCCGTCAGCTCCCCCGCGCTGTGGGGCGACCCCGCGACCTTTCCCCCGCGAGCGTTCGACAGTCTCGCCGACTACCAGGCCAATTCGCTTTTCGGGCAACAAGATTCGTTCATGAAGATCCCCCTGCTGATCGAGTGTGGATCCAGCGACCAGTTCTTCACCTACACCCGGCAATGGATGGCGGGCCTGCGGCCACCACCGGCCTTCGGCACCTCACCCGGCGGACACACCAACCGATACTGGCGCGGCGTCCTGCCCGGGCAGATCGCGTTTCTAGGCCGAAACCTCGCGGCCTGACCTGCTTGCCGCCGGCAATCAGATAGAGATACGGCCTTCTTCGGCGGCAGTCAGATCGAGATACGGCCTTCTTCGGCGGCCAGGCCGATGTCGCTGCGGTAGTGCGCACCCGCGAGCTTGACTCCCGACAGTCGCTCGTAAGCCTGGGCCCGTGCGGCTGCGAGGTCTTCTCCGACACCGACAACGCTGAGCACGCGCCCGCCGCTGGAGACCACGGATCCATCGACCGATGCGGTACCGGCGTGCAGCACGCCCTCCGCGTCGGCACCGGTGATCGGATCGCCCGTACGGGGTCGACCCGGGTAGTTCTCGGCTGCCAGCACCACGGTGACGGCGGCCCCGGGCTCCCACTCCAGGGGCGGCAGCTGGTCCAGGTGCCCTGTCGCGGTCGCGTTGAGGGCAACGCCCAGCGGTGACTTGAGTAGAGCCAGAACGGCTTGTGTCTCGGGATCACCGAAGCGACAATTGAATTCGACCACTGCCGGTCCGTCTGCGCCGATGGCCAGACCGGCATAGAGCAGTCCCGAGAACGGGATCCCGCGACGGGCCAACTCCGCCGCGACAGGGGCGACGACCTCGTCGACGATGCGCGTGGTCATCTCCTCGGGCAGCCACGGCAACGGCGTATAGGCGCCCATGCCACCGGTGTTCGGCCCCGCATCGCCATCGCCGACCCGCTTGTGGTCCTGTGCGGGCAATAGTGGAACCACCGTCTCACCGTCGACCAGGCAGAAGAGCGACACCTCGGGGCCGTCGAGGAACGACTCCAGCAGCACCGGGTGGCCGCTCTCGAGAAGTTCGGCCGCGTGGGCGCGGGCGGCAACGCGGTCGGCGGTGACCACCACGCCCTTACCTGCGGCAAGGCCGTCGTCTTTGACAACCCAGGTGGGACCGAAGCGGTCGAGGGCGGCATCGAGCCGGGCCGGACTGTCGACGATCTCGCTGTGCGCCGTACGCACCCCGGCAGCGGCCATCACATCTTTGGCAAAGGCCTTGGAGCCCTCGATCTTTGCTGCCTGCTCACCCGGCCCGAAGGTTGCGAATCCGGCTGTCCGCAGGGCATCCGCAACGCCGACCACCAAGGGGACCTCGGGGCCGATGACCACCAGGTCTGCCTCGATCTCGCGGGCCAGCGCCACCACGGCGTCCGACGAGACGATGTCGACCGCATGATTGGTGGCCACAGCTGCGGTGCCGGGATTGCCGGGGGCAACATGCAGATCGGTGACCGAGGGGTCGCGGTCCAGGCCCAATACGAGGGCGTGTTCGCGGCCGCCCGATCCGATGACGAGTACTCGCACGTGCCAGACCTTACCGTCCGCCGCGATCAGCGCGAACCGGCCACCAAAGCCTCGAGTGCCTTCTTGCGTCCCTCACTGCCGAGTCGCTCGTCGACCACGATGCAGAGCGCCGGAGCCAGGGCGATCACCACAAGACACGTCACCACTGACACCCCATTTGCTGCCAGCACCACCGCGACCGCCAGGATCGCGCCCGACCCGACGGCCAACGCCACGTTGGTTCGATCGAAGCCCAGCAGGAATCCGTACAGCAGGAAGACCGACCCGATGAAGACCCCGACGGGCAGCACCACCGACACCACCGCGGCCAACTCGCTGATCGTCGCCTTGTGTTCGATGAACAGTGCCGCAACGTGAAGTCCCGCCCCCATCATCGCGATCGACATGAAGACGATGATGTGGAAGTACCCGAAGACAAACGCTTTGCCGCGCTGAAGGTGCAGGGCGTGGCCGGCCGGAACGATGAAGTAGACCCACCACATGCCGAACGTGATGCCGACTCCCGCGAGGCCGAGGATCGCCGTCTCCAGAGTCCATCCGGCCGAGTGGACCACCGCCTGCAGCGCCACGGTGGTGCCGACGATGCCTTCGCCCAAGGTGATGATCGCGAGCAGACCGTACCGCTCCGCGATGTGATGGGCATGCCACGGCGTTGTGCCCTCATCGCCGATGTTCTCGGCGATCGCCGGCACCGCCATCTCGCAGACGACCAGCACCCCGATCACCAGCAGGGTCTGCAGAAGGGTGGTGTCGAGGAAGATGGCCCCAATCCAGGCAATCTGCACAACACTGATGCCGACTGCGTACGTGAGGCAGGTCCGACGGTAGTCCGGGCTGCTCAGGGCGGCGCGGACCCATTGGAGCACCATGGCCAGGCGCATCACCACATACCCGAGGACGAGCACCCGGTTGTCGACGACACCGCCCTCGTCCACCGACGCGAACAGCGGCTCGATGCCCAGGGCGAGGATCAGGACACCGACCATCTGCAGCATCGTCGTCAAGCGATACACCCAGTCGTCGGTGTCGAATGCCGAAGCAAACCAGGTGAAGTTGATCCAGGCCCACACCGCCGCGAACGTGCAGAACACAAAACCGATCACTGCGGTCTTGTAGTGCCCTTCGGCGACGAAGTGTGCGACTTCGCTTCCGGCAAACGCGAAGGCGACCACAAATGTGAGGTCGAAGAACAGCTCGAGGCTGGTCGCTGCTCGCCCGTCCTCATGCGGGTCGCGGCCAGTCATCCGGGTCACCCGGTGCCTGAGTTGGGCGACTGCCGCGGTGGCTGGACGGTTGTGACCTTCTGGCTCGCTCATCTAAAGGCACCTTCTCTGTCAGGCTGTCTTCTTTCTTGAACAGCACTGCGAGCTTAGAAGAAGGTGCCTTCAGATCGTTGATCAGGCGGGCGCGGTGAGGTCGTAGAGCGTCACGCCGTCCACTGTTGTACTGGCGAAGTTGGCCTCAACCCACTCGGTGATGTCCGATCCGGTGCCGCTGCCCCTCATGCCCCCGCCACTCATGCCGCCCATCATGCCGCCGCCCGTGGCGATGAAGTAGTGGATCTCGCCGTCCTGCACGTACTTCTGGAACTCCGCGAGCGTCGGAGACGGGTCGCTGCCGTTGAAGCCGCCGATCGGCATCACCGAACGCTCGGTTGCGAGCTGGTAGCCCGAGGCACTGTTCGAGCCGATGGCGGCCGCGACCCACGTGTAGTCGTCGGCATCGGTGTTCAGCAACGCCACCAGCTCATCGCTCGGTCGCGAGCCCTGCAGTAGACCGCCGCCGGCACCGCCCATGCCTCCCATCCCACCGAACAGCTCGAACGTACCGTTCTGCGGCACTTGGGCGCCCACTTGCCCGGGGTTCGTGGTGCGGCCCTGACCGTTGGGCATCCCCGGCACGGTGCCCTGATTGTTCGACATGCCGGGAGGCATGCCGCCGCCTGCCGCACCCCGGCCCATTCGCATACCGCCACCTGGACCGAACCCTCCTTGCGAGGAGGGGCCTGCGCTCGGGATCGATCCCGAGCGTGCGCTGCTCACTGTGTCGATGGCGTACGCGGCCGGACCCGCGAGTCCGAGGACGACCGCGACCAGCGCCGCGACCAGCGCGCCGCGCCGCGCCGCGGTGTTCCGCAGATTCGACAGGAGCAGACCCAGTGCAGCGACGATCGAGCCGACGAGGACGACATATCTCAGCCACGGCATGAAGTCGGCGGATCGATCGAGCAATACGAAAGACATGACGCCGGCAGCCAGCGCCGCCGCAGCGAGGACTACTGGTACCCAGCGCTTCTCGCGTCGGCGCCAGCACTCCACTGCGCCGGCGCCCACCAGAGCGGCAACGGCCGGCGCCAGCGCCACCGTGTAGTACGCGTGGAAGATCCCCGCCATGAAACTGAAGACCGCCATCGTCGTGATCAGCCACAGGCCCCAGACGACCAGCAGCGCGCGGCGACTGTCGGTTCGGGACGCTCTGCCACGCAACACGATCGCAGCGATTCCCAGGATGAGCGCGGCCGGGATCAGCCAGGCGATCTGACCACCTTGGCCTGATTCGAACATCCGGGTGACGCCGGTGTCGCCCCACATCCCGCCACCTCCGCCCGGGCCCGTGAACGTCGCGCCACCGGGCGCGGCGAGTTCATTGACGCCTCCGGTGGCCGGGGCACCGAACCGTTCGACCATTCCGCCTCCGCCCGGGCTCACGCTACCGGTCTCGTTTCCGTTGAGACGTCCGAAGCCGTTGTAGCCCAATGTGAGTTCCAGAATGGAGTTGTTCTGCGATCCACCGATATAGGGCCGCGAGTCTTTCGGCCACAATTCCACGGCCAACACCCACCATCCGGCCGACACGATCATGGCGCCGAGTGCTGCGAAGAGATGGCCGAGTCTCTTGATCCAGGTCTTCTGCCCGAACGCGATGTAGGTCAACGCGAGCGGCGGTATCACCAGGAACACCTGCATCTGTTTGGTGAGGAACCCGAAGCCGACGAACACGCCCGTCAGGATCATCCAGCGTATCCGTCCGTCGTCGATGGCTTTGAGTGTCGCCCACACCGCGGCGATCATCAGCAACACCAGCAATGCGTCGGGATTGTTGAATCGAAACATCAACGCCGCCACAGGGGTCAGCGCAAGCGCCGCACCGGCGATGAGTCCACCCGCCGGACCGAATCGCTTGCGTACGATCCAGTACAGCAGCGCTACCGACGCAACACCCATGAGTGCCTGTGGAACGATGATCGACCACGAGTTCAACCCGAAGATGCGTACGGCAATACCGGGAATCCACAACGACATCGGCGGTTTGTCCACCGTGATCGAGTTCGCGGCATCGGATGACCCGAAGAACCACGCCTCCCATGACTGTGAGCCGGCCTGGATGGCCGCCGAGTAGAACGAATTGGCCCACCCATTGATGCTCAGGTTCCACAGGTAGAGCACGCCGGTCGCGACAACGAGGATCGCGAACGCGGGCCATTCCCACCGCAGCCGGGCCGGGTTGGCCGGTGGTAGGTCGATGAGCACGGTCATGCCGAGACCTCTTTCACAGTGCGGTGCGATGTGCGGAACACCCAGCGGAGGCCGATGAAGCGCAGGATCGTGGCAACGAGGTTGGCCACAACGAGCACGAGCAACTCGGCGTGCTTGGACGTATCCGGAGCCCAGATGTGTAGCATGAGAAGCGATCCGGCGGTCAGGCCCCACCCGAACGTAAAGATCGCGATCCCCTGGAGATGGTGTTTGGCGGCACCGTCAAGTCCGCGCACCCGGAAGGTGAACGCGCGGTTGGCGGTGGTGTTGAACACGGCCGTGATGAGTAATGACAGGAAGTTGGCCGTCTGCGCCCCGGCGATCGAATGCAAACCCAGGTAGAGCACCGCGTAGGCGATGGTGGAGGCCATCCCGACCACACAGAACCTGGCCAGTTGACCCACCATCCCACGCGGCACCCCGATCACCTGCGGTCCGGGATCGTTGCGGCCGAAGCTGTCCCGGAGATCCGACACCGGCAACCGTCCACTCGCGAGAGCTCGTCCGACACGCCAACAACCCCTCACGTCCTCGGTGGCCGTCTTCACTATCTCGACCTTGCTGGCCGGATCGTCCACCCAGTCCACCGGCACCTCGGCGATCCGGAGCCCGGCCCGCTGTGCGATGACAAGCATCTCGGTGTCGAAGAACCAGCCGGTGTCATCGACCATCGGCAGCAGACGCCGAGCCACGTCGGAGCGAATCGCCTTGAATCCGCACTGTGCGTCCGAGAATCTCGCCCCCATGGTGGTGCGGAGCAGCAGGTTGTAGCCACGAGAGATGAACTCTCGCTTCGGTCCTCGAACCACCCGCGACGAGCGGGTCAGCCGAGAGCCGATCGCCAGATCCGAATGTCCCGACACCAGCGGCGCAATCAACGGCAGCAGCGCATTGAGGTCGGTCGACAAGTCGACGTCCATATACGCGACCACACGTGCGTCGCTGTCCTGCCACATCGCTTTGAGTGCCCGGCCCCGCCCCTTCGCGTCGAGATGCGCCACGCGCACCCGCCGCCCGTCATCGATCACCGCAGCCAGGCGGCAGGCAATCTGCAACGTGGCGTCGGTACTGGCGTTGTCCGCGATGGTGATCCTGGCCGAGTAGGGCATCTGGGTGTTCAGGTACTCGGCGAGCTGTTGCACGCACCTGCCCAGGTCGAACTCCTCATTGAAAACCGGGACGACTATGTCGAGAACCGGTCCTGGCGGCGTGTGGTCGAACACGATTGCGGCGGTCTCGCTCGGCGCATCGTCGAGGGTGTCTGCTGTCATGGCACACACTCTGGAATCCGGACCTGCCGCAAACCTCGGGCGTAGCTGTCAAGAAGCTGTGTTCATCTGGCTCGCTCCGCTCGCTTTGTCGGCATGGCCATCAGGCGGTTGCTCTTCCCTTCTCCTCACATCGCTGCGCTCGTTCGTCGGCAGTCCAGATCAACCGCGGCCACACCTCCGGCTTCGCTTCGGCTGCGTAGCGAGTCGCGATATCGCACGTACCAATATGCTCATCCCATGGCATCTGTTTTCAGCATGATCATCAACGGCGACATCCCCGGACGGTTCGTCTGGAAGGACGACGACGTGGTGTCGTTCTTGACCATCAACCCCGTCACCGACGGTCACCTGCTGGTGGTGCCGCGCCAGGAGGTCGACCACTGGGAAAGCGTTGATCCTGAGCTGTTCGGAAAGATCAACACGGTGGCGCAGACCGTCGGCCAGGCCGTGAAGGAAGCGTTCGACGCGCCGCGGATGGGTTTGCTTATCGCCGGCCTGGAGGTTCCGCACCTGCACGTCCACGTGTTCCCGGCCTGGCAGCTCGAGACCTTCGACCTCGCCACCGCCGACAAGGACCCCGACCCCGCGGCACTTGATGCGGTCGCCGACAAGATCCGGGCGAAGCTACGCGAACTCGGTCATACCGATCACGTGGCCGACTGACTCACCGGCTTCCTCAGCGCTCGCGCGGCAACCGGACCCAGAACGTGGCACCGCCACCCGGTGTGTCGTCCACCCCGACGGTTCCGCCATGTGCGGCAACCAGGGCTGCGACGATCGACAGGCCGAGACCGCTGCCCGAGGAGTACTCGGTGCGGTGGCGCGAGGCATCGGCCCGGTAGAAGCGCTCGAACACCTGGGCTTTGTCCTCGTCACGCAGGCCTGGTCCGGTGTCGGCAACCTCCAGAACCGCGTCATCACCGCGGGTGCCGACCCGCACGGTGATGGTGGCCTGCGGCGGGGTGTGCCGGATGGCGTTGCCGATGAGATTGCTCAGCACCTGGGCCAGGCGGTCGGCGTCACCCTGCACTTCCGGAAGGCCGGGGCCATCGAGGACTTGCACCGAGATGTCCCGATCGGGTGCGGTGGCCCGCGCGCTGTGCACCACGTCGGAGGCGAGCGCGAGCAGGTCCACGGACGCATGCTCGATCGGGCGATGCGCATCGAGACGCGCGAGCATCAACAGGTCCTCGACAAGCAGTCCCATCCGTCCGGCTTCGGTTTCGATTCGCGACATCAACTGCGCGGTGTCGGTCATCGCACCCTGCCGATAGAGCTCGGAGAACCCTTTGATCGACGTCAGAGGTGTCCGGAGTTCGTGGCTGGCGTCGGCGACGAATCTGCGCATCTTGTCCTCGGAGCGACGAGCCTGTTCCTCGGACGCAGCGGTGGCGGCAAAGGCGTTCTGGATCTGGTGGAGCATGGTGTTCAGCGATGCACCGAGTCTTCCGACCTCGGTGTTGGGTGCAGCCGGTGGTACGCGCTGGTCGAGGTCGCCGGCTGCGATCGCCATAGCCGTGTTCTCGACTCGCTGCAACGGCCGTAAACTGCTGCGCACCAACAGGTATCCCAATGCTCCGACCAGGAGTACCACCCCGACGCCGATCCCGAACTGCAGCCAGATGAGCCGCGTGACCGTGTCGTCGACGTCGGTCAGTTTGATGGCGACGATGGCGGTTCCCGTCGGTGAGGATGTCATGATCACCCGCCAGTGGGGGTCGCCGCCGCCGGCCGACGTGACGGTCACGGGATCTGGCCCCAACTTGCCCAGATCGGTGATGTCGGGCTGACCGCCGAAGTCGTTGATCTTCAGCACGGTTCCGTCGGCGCGCTGCACGTACACAAAGTAGGGCGTCGGAGGACGGCCGATCTGAACGTCGTCGGGCCTGGGGAGTTGCGGGGGCAACTCTTTCGGCCTCGCCCAGGTCTGCGAGGCCTCCCGCAACGACTTGTCCGTGCGGTCCATCAGGTTGTTCTTCATCGCCGACGTCACGGCGATACCGGACACCAACAGTCCGAGCATGACCAGCACCAGTGTCAGCGCCACCAGCGACACCCGCAGGGGTACCCCGCGGCGTGGGACTGTGGCCGCCGCGGTCACCGTGGCTCGCGCATCACGTAACCCACGCCCCGCAGTGTGTGGATGAGCCGCCGGTCGCCGGTGTCGACTTTGCGGCGAAGGTAGGAGACATACGATTCGACGACGTTGACCTCGCCACCGAAGTCGTAATTCCAGACATGGTCGAGGATTCGCGGCTTCGACAGGACGGTTCCGGCATTGATCATGAAGTAGCGCAACAGGGTGAACTCGGTCGGCGACAAAGAGACCAGCTCCCCGTTCTTCCACACCTCGTGGGTGTCGTCGTCGAGCTCTATGTCGGCAAAGGAGATTCGCGGATTCTGCGCCGGCTTCTCACCGAAACCTCCGCGGCGCAACAACACTCGCAGACGCGCGACCACCTCTTCGAGACTGAACGGCTTGGTGACGTAGTCGTCTCCCCCGATGGTCAGCCCGGTGACCTTGTCTTCCAACGAGTCGCGTGCAGTCAAGAACAACGCGGGCGCCTCCACACCGTCGGCCCGGAGCCGACGCAGCAGACCGAAACCGTCCATGCCCGGCATCATCACGTCCAGGATGAGGGCATCCGGCCGAAAGGTCCGGGCGCGGTCGATGGCACGCGGGCCGTCCGGCGCTGTCCGGACATCGAACCCCTGGAACTTCAGAGACACCGACAACAGTTCGAGAATATTCGGTTCGTCGTCCACCACCAGCACTCGTGCACCCTGATCACTCATGGCACCTACTCTGCCGACCCATACTTTTGAGAAACTGCCAGCAAGCTGGGAGCTTCCTGTGAACCGGCAACCACCGACCCGGAAGCCTCGTCACCCACTGAGTGTTTTATGAAAAGGCGCTGGATACCCCGGCTTCGGGCGGGCCTCCCCCAGGAACAGCTCGAGGTCGCGTGCCCTCGCCCTTGCCGCGTCGACGGCGGCCCGACGACCTTCTCGAGCAGATGCAAGCCGATCGACCCGTCGGGCCGCTGATGCCAGCCGCCGATGATGCGGCCATCCCACCACACCGTCTGCCCGCCGTTGCCGTTGCTGTCGAAGAGGTGCCCCGCATGCGGGCCGAGAAACCAGTCGCGCTGCTTCCAACCCATCAGGGTGGGGTCGAGTTCGGGTAGCAGCACCGCAGTCGGTGGCGCGGGTTCCACCTCGTCGAGGTCGTCAGCCAACACGAACCCGGTCGAGCCGTCATCAAGCTCCACCTCCACCACGTCGAGCTCCGACAGCGCTTTGCGGACAGCAGTTTTCGTCGATCCCAGCCACCACACGATGTCGGTTTCGGTACCAGGGCCGAATTGCCGCAACCATCGCCGGATCAGGTTGCGGTGCCCGGTCGCCGCGTCTTCGATCGGCAGGGGTTCACCGAGCCAGTCCTGCATCGAGATCCATCGAGGCTTGGAGCGTAACCAGTTGCCGTCATTGGGACCGCGCACGATGTCGCCTGCCGCACTCAGATGACTGAGAACGCGGGGCCCCATCTGGGATACCCCGCCCCACGACTTGCCTTCACCGTGCCGGATGGCGCCGGCGAGTGCGGGCAACTCGTTGCGCAGTTCAGTCGACGAGGCCGACCGGCCGTCGGTGAGGGCACCCAGAACCGCCGCGCGGGCCTCGGCTATCCACCCCTCGGGGTCGGGGAAGTTGTCGTCGCGGCGCAGGTCTCTGAGCATGTTGGTGCGTTCGCTTGCCGCGACCCTCGTGCCCATCGCACTCACCGCGTCGGCCAGTGTCGGCCGCGGGAACACAAAAAGGGTCCGGCGCATCGCCAGTTGCTTGACCAGCGTGCGGTCGACGTAGAGCGCACGTTCCATGTCGGTGATGTCGAAGTGCGCCATCCGCGCCCATGTCGAGATGTAGACGGTCGACGGTGTGGTCGCGTGCAGACCCACCACCGCTTCGGCGACCTCCTCGGGCGAGCCTGCGTGGACAGCCGGGAGCAGCCGATGTCGGCGCATCAACCGTGCGCGACGCTGCTCGGTGCCGATCGCGAACCGGGTCATGAGCCCGGGCGAACCGCCACGGCCTCGATCTCGACGAGCTGGTCGTCGTAGGCCAGAACAGTCACCCCGAGGAGGGTGCCTGCCGGCTTGTGGTCGCCGAACTCCTCTGTGACCGCGTCCCACGCAACCACCAGATCGGCCTGCAGCTTCTCCGCGACGTACACCGTGACCTTCACGACGTCGGTCAGGTCGGCGCCCGCATCGGCAAGGGCGTCGCGCAGGTTCGCCATGCACTGATGCGCCTGCCGGGTGACGTCACCCGCGCGACCGTCGCGCCCTCGGCATCGATGGGTGCAGCACCGGCGGTGAAGATCAACGCCCCCGGCGAGACGGTTGCACTGCTGGTGTGTCCACCCGAGGACCCATTGATCTGCACTGATGACATGGCGTCATCGTAACTGTCCGCTCCGACGCGCAGATTTGCTCCACGTGTTCGTATACGAGCCGGTTGCACGCGGAGCGTGCGGCGGCATGTGGAGCGGGCGGCGGCATGTGGAGCGAATGGCGGTGGCCACTCACCCTCGCGCCTGCGGGCGCAGCGGCCGCAGCACTGACACAATGCGTCCATGGGAGATGAGGTGACACCGCAGAGCGCCTACTTTGTCCTCGGGATGCCCGACCATGCTCGAGTCGGAGCCGGCCGCGACATCAGTCAGGCCCAGGTGTTCTTCGACGAAGACCATGCGGTTGCCTCGGTCGACGAACATTACGAGCTGGCTCGGTCGAACACCTCTGAGCACGTCTTGGCCGCCACGGAGTGGTTTGTGCTCACGGCCCTGATCGGCGACGGGCTCGGCCCTGCCTACGGCGAACACTTCCTCACCTACCGCACCGATGACGTGCTGTGGGCCATCGCGGGCGGGTTCACCCGCCCCGAGGAGATGACCGACTGGCTGCCGTTCATCTTTGCTGCCGAGGATCTGCACGACCACTGGTCACCCGGCGGGGTGGAGCACGGCCTCGTGCCCAGCAGCGCCAAGCGGACCGACACCATGGATCTGTCCCGATTGTGGTTCGCACCGGTCATGTCACAGCGTGTCTTTCCCGTGCGGGCTCGCTGACACTTCCCGGCGACGCACCGGAACTCGGCGACAAGGGTGCCTATGCGAAAAATATGCACCTTGCCGGTGAAGTATCCCCATGTGCGCGAAAAACGCTAGAACTCTGCCGGCAACGGCACCAAAGTCATGAGCGGTGCCTCGTGGCGGTTGCCACCCCGGACCGGTGTGACGGGCGCGCTGGTGACAACTGCAGCATTGCTGCTGGTGCTCGGCGGATGCAATGACGACGATTCGTCTTCGTCGGACAGCCGCGACGGGCTGGCGCCGATCCCGACACGGACCACGCCACCGACGGCGTCCGTGGTGCCGGCAACAGATCCGGGCGGCGCACTACAGGTGGACGACTTCACCGTCCTCCCCACGTTCACGTGTCTCAAAGACACTCCCCCGCGGTCCGTGGTGACCGTCGGGTGGCGCGCACCATCGGCCACCGGGGTGGAACTGCGCCTCGACGGCCAACTACTCCCCGTGGGCATCAAAGACCAGGTTCCTTTCCAGGTGCCTGCCGGAGGACCGACCGGGATCGGGGCATCGGTGGTCTTCGCGTGCGACGGACCGGCGCAACACACGATCGACGTCACCTGGACCGCGAACGGGATCGGCTCCACCTCACGCACCGTCACCATCACCAAGGAGCCCACCGATGGCTGAGCCGAAAATGCCTGTCCCAGCGGTCAATCGCCGACGTTTTCTCACCGGAGCCGCAGCGCTCGTCGGCCTTCCCCTGCTCGGCGGGTCAGTCCTCACCGCATGCGCCTCGGGCAAAGACGACGCAGGCGGGGTCACCTGGTTCGAGCCGAGCGTCCGGGCGAGCGAGAACGGTTCGCTGAAAACACAATTGAAGGTCGCTCGCAGCGATGTGGCCATGGGCGGCGGGAAGGTCTCGGCGGTCACCTACGAGAGCAGCTACCCCGGGCCGACGCTGGACGTGCGGCCGGGTGACCGCATCGAGGTGTCGCTGATCAACGACATCGACGAGCCCACCAACCTGCACACACACGGTTGGCACGTCTCGCCGAAACAGCCGAGCGACGACGTTCTCATGGCCATTGAGCCCGGTGAGACCTTCGACTACTCGTACGACCTCCCCGCTGACCATTCCGCGGGCACGTTCTGGTACCACTCGCATCAGCACACCATCAGTGACACACAGGTTTTCGGGGGTCTGTTCGGGGCCCTCATCGTGCGCGGCGAGCTCGATGAACTGCCCGGCGTGAAGGGGCGCCCCGAACGCCTCTTGGTCCTGAGTCAGACCGAGATGCAGGACGGCAAGATGGTTCCGGGCGACAAGAGCTCGAACAGCCTGCAACAGACACTGGTCAACGGCACCTTCCAGCCCACCACCGAGATCGCGCCGGGTGAAGTGCAACGGTGGCGCATCATCAATGCGAGTTCATTGTTCCTGCGTCTACAGCTCGACGAACATCCGATGCATGTGATCGGCATCGACGGTTCCGCCCGGACGTCGGTGTCCACCGTCGACGTTCTGGAGGTGGTGCCGGGTGGGCGAGCCGATGTACTCATCGAAGGCGCCAACATCGGCACCTACCAGATGCGGTCATTGAGCTGGGATGAGTTCGGCCCCTTCTACTCGTCGATGGTGCCCGCACCGATGCCCCTGCTGAACCTGGTGTCGAAAGGGGACACACAGACACCCGAGCCCCTTCCGGGCGCACTGCTCCCCTTCGACGACCTGCGTGACGCTGCCATCGACCGCCGACGGGAGTTCGTCTTCGAGGAGATGGAACCGCGCGGGACCGGCGACACCGAGCATTTCATGTACTACATCAACGGCGCGATGTTCGACCACCATGTGGTCAACGAAACGATGACACTCGGCGACACCGAGGAGTGGCATTTCATCAACCGCACCTACGAGCCTCACCCAGTTCACATTCACGTCAACGACTTTCAGGTGGTGGCGATCAACGACCAACCGGTCGATCAGCAGCACTACCGGGACACGGCCATGCTGCCGCCGTTCGGAACACTCACCATCCGCCACCGGTTCGAGGACTTCACGGGCCAGTTCGTCATGCACTGCCACATCCTCTTCCACGAGGACCACGGCATGATGCAGTTGCTGGAAGTGGTTGACAAACAAGCATGACCGACGCCGCCGGAAACCGCCGAGGCCAGCGCGCAGTGTCGGCAACACTGGTCAACGTCCTGGTGGCGCTGGTCGTCCTCGACTTCTGAGGCCGGTCCCGGCTGGACGATTGGTCTGGTCGGACACTCGACCGCCGACCCCCGGGCCGCGCTCAGCTGCTACCGAATGCGCCACTGACGCCTTCCAGGAAGTCATCGAGGAGACCCTCGAGATAGCTGCCGCCGACCGGGGTGTTGATCACGAGGTCGCCATGAAGATAGAAGTCGACCCACCGGTCACCGGTGGTCTGGCCGTGATCGGTGGTTCTCACATCGAGGTACAACTTCTGCCCGGTGCGGGCCAAGACGCCGAATGCCGGGGAGTTGAAACTCGAGATCGTGAAGTCGGCGGAACTGCGGGACGGAATGTTTCCCTCGATCACTTCGCCGGCCTTGGTATAGAACTTGAGGTACGTGCCGCCGCGGCCGTCGCTGTCGTAGACAACCCCACCATCGACGTTCACGAATCCCGCGGCTTGACTGTCGTCGTAATAGCCGTGTGCATCACATCGACTGCCTTCGCGTCCGAAGGGTTGATTCTTGACACAGTGGACGCCACCTGCGCCTCCGTCGGTCGAGCGAATATGAATATTGAAATGTTTGAACTGCGCGCCCGGCGCAACAGGCTGCGCCGACGCTGAGCCCGATGGCACGAGCACACCGGCCGACAGTGCTGCGCCCACCACAAGGATGGCGGCGAATCGTCGGAGGCGAGAGAGCATGGAGCAAGTCCTTACGGTTGCGACACGAGGTACTTCTTCGGCCCAGAGGCGGACAAGCTCACTCTTCACCTGCGCCGCATGGTTTTTGCAATCATTTCCCGTCGTCGTCCACACAATTCCGGGTTCTCCACGTTGCAAAAATATGCATTCGACCCCTAGGTTGCGATGCGGGTATGGCCGCAGCCATTCCTGCCTGTGTAAAAGGAGCCATCGAATTGTTCTCACGCCGCAGCAGCAGGACCCGGTTCAGAGCGGGCACGGTGTTGCTCGTCTCGGCCGTCGCTGTCGCAACCCTCCACAACGCAGGGGTGGCGGGCGCGGACGAGCCCACATTCCCCTTCGACCTCCCGGGAGCCGGATCATCCGATGGCGCACCGGCGGACACCGGATCGTCAGGATCGACCGGACCAGACAATCCCACACCTGAGCCGAACACACCTGGAACAGGCGGGTTGCAACTGTTGTCCCCGAACGCCGGTGAGCCAGTCCTCGGGGTCCCGATCGAAACGCTCTCGGACAACCCGGCGGCCTCCATCATCGTCAACGGCGAGGGCATGCCCGCCGCATCCGATCGACAGAACCTCCTCCTGGCCGTCCTGGATGCCCGCACCCACGCCCGGCTCAATTCGGGGACAGCACCCAACAACGCCGACGGCGTCCGAGTGCTCACGTCGATCACCGAGAGCTTCCGGAACCGCAATGACACGATTGTTGTCGTCAGCGGCCACCGCGGGATGACCAATGCCGGCCGCGAACCGGCCGTTGCCGATCTCTTGCGAGCTCTGGGGGCGTCTTCCATGAGCCGCGGCGACCTGAACCGGATGGAAGCCGGTGCGCCGTTCTCCATTGTCGGCAAGACCGGAGCTCCCGACGGCACAGCCTTCACACGCGTCGGCGCAGACGTGGGCGACCGCGCGGGTGCCAACATCACCGGACTGCTCCGCTGGAGTGCCTTGGGACAGCGTTATGACTTCACGCCACCGGCGCCGATACCCTTCACGACCCGGCAGGAAGCGGGCGGTGGAAACACTGTGACCATGACGGTCGGCGCAGCCACCTACACGTCGACGCCGAGCGGCCCAGACGGCTTCGTCATCCGCGGCTTCGACAGCCAAACTCTCGCACCCTCGTACGAGCCACCGTGGTCACCACCAACGAGGCGGGCAATCGCGAACTCAGTACCAAACTCGTTGCGGCGGCTGCGGAAGTCGATGCCGGTGGACGTCCGCTTCTTGTCATCGTCCAGAGTTTCGGCCGCCCGAAGCCGACCGGAGCGTGGCAGGACGGCGCCGACGCCATCGTTCGGCTGGGCGGGTCGCGACTGTCATTCCTCGGTCTGGGCGGTACAAGCGACTACACCCTCGTCGGCGGAGCAGCCGCCGGATCATCCGTGGTCGAGATGGGCACGATTCTCGGTAAGCCGGGTCCCGCAACAGGTTTGATCTCCCGCGGCCACGACTCCTCGTTTCTGCCTCTGCAGTCGGGCCCGCTCGGCGGCGTGGACCTCAAGCAGAACGCCATCATGTACCAACCCGCCTTCCAGGGTGGTTCTGACCGAGCCCCGAACTTCCCATCCATCAACGCCGCTGCGGAGACGTACATCGGGTGGAAAGCGAATGTTCCCGGGTGCACGTCACCAACTGCCACCACCTGCAACATTCGGGAGAAGTACCGAACCAACTACAACGCGGCCTGGACATCGATCAAACAGGAGCTCGCAACATCGGTGACCATGCCCACCGACGGGGCTTCCTTCACAGCCGCAGATTTCAACGCAGCCCTCACGCAGCTACGCAAGGAAGTCACGTCATTTGTCGCAGTCAAAACCTATTACGACACTCTGCAGGCGTCGATGGGACTTGTCCGTGGTGACGCGAAACTGAACGTCACGAAAATAGGCAACGACATGGTCAGAGAAGTGTCACCGCCGCCCGCGAGTACAGCTCTGGCGGACGGTCTGAAACTGATCAACGTCATCATGAGCGTAGTCACGCTGGTCGCACCGGAATCGAAGGCCGTATGGGGACCGATTTCGACTCTCCTCGGACTCGGCGCCTACGTGAGCGGTGAAGGCGAGGCGAATGCGAACGCCAATTCACTGGCCAACAAGACGCGGGTTCGCGCCGACCAATTGGGACTCCAGGTCGAGGATTCTCTGTCCGCGGCAACCTACGCATTCAGCACCGTTGCCCTCATCATGGCTTCCGACTACGGCAAACTCCAAGCTGCCAACACAGAGATCATGGAAGAACGCTGGGTTGCGCCGACCCAGCCGGGTCAACTGCTGAGCGATTTGACGAGGGGCCTGCGCACCTGGTTTGCGACCACACTCCTGGCGACCACGTATCCGTGGCTGATCCGTGGCACACCCCCACCGGTCGGACCCGGTGACGTGAACGGCCTGAGCTGTGGCAACTACACGGACTGGGGTGTGACCATGGAGCAACACCGCCCATGGAGTTCAATGCCGCGCATCGCACAGATGCAGGCCACGTGGAGTTTCGACGGCAACGGGCCGATGCGATGGAACATGTTCTTCACCCGGGAGCGACCGACCACCGACAGAAGCAACTGGACCCCGGACTTCATCGGACCCGACACTGCCAACACCATGTTCGGTACCGGTCGAGACCAGCTGGGCATCAATCTCTACGACTTCATGAGCCCCCGCTACTTCGGACCGACGATGCACCAGGCAAACGACGCCGCGGAGAAGTGCAACCTGTACTGAGGCACGGGTGCAGGTGACGACTCAGTAGGGTCGACCCTGCCGGCCTGTGTCGTATCGAAGGAGGGCCCGATGCCTGAGCAACCAGTGGTCCTGTACGACGGGGTCTGCGGATTCTGCAACCACGCAGTGCAATTCCTCCTCCGCGTCGACCGTCGAGAGGAACTACGCTTCGCCGCGCTGGAAGGCGACTTCGCGCGCGGTGTCATCGAACGGCATCCGGAACTGGCAGGGGTCGATTCGGTTGTCTACGTGGACAACCCGGGCACGGAGGGTGAGCGTGTGTCGATGCGGTCCGACGCCGCACTGCGTGTGATCACCCATGCCGACCGGCCATGGCGGTGGCTGAAGGTCGCCCGGGTGATCCCCCGCCCCGTGCGAGACCGGCTGT
The DNA here is from genome assembly GCF_000506245.1 of Williamsia sp. D3. Classification (NCBI taxonomy): domain Bacteria; kingdom Bacillati; phylum Actinomycetota; class Actinomycetes; order Mycobacteriales; family Nocardiaceae; genus Williamsia; species Williamsia sp. D3. The sequence continues at coordinate 64,224 of NZ_AYTE01000016.1, forward strand.
ATGACGGCTTTGCGGCCATCCGATACCGAGTGTTCGGGAAGCTCGACACGTGCCCGCTCCCCTCTCCTGAAGTACGCGCGAGATTCCTGGACTAGGACCGGCCGGTTCGTCACCGACCGGTTGCAGGTCGAAGGAATTCGCCGGCAACCGCCACGGCCGGGGCAGAGCTGTTCCCGCCGACAACAAGCGACGCAAAGGCGATGTCGCCTGCGATCCCGGCGAACCACCCGTGAGAACGGGTGTTGTCGCCGTACTCCGCGGTACCGGTCTTACCCCCTAACCCGTTGATGTCGCTGAGCTCGGAGGCAGTACCCGTCGCCACGGTCTGGCGCATCATCGCCCGTAAGGCTTCGACAACCTCGGGATCCAGTGGCCCCGGCTTCACGCTGGCCGTTGTCGATCGACCGGAGATGAGGGTCGGAAGAACCATCGATCCATGTCCGAGACTCGCTTCGGCGACCGCCATGCCGAACGGCGAGGCGGTGACCTTGCCCTGACCGATACCGTTCTCCACCCGCAGAGCAGCGCTGTGGGCACGTGGCACCGTCCCGGTGACCGTGGTGATCCCAGGGACCACGAAGTCCACGCCGATGCCGAACCGGGTGGCGGTTGCCGGGAGCGCGTCGGCCCCGAGGCGATTCGAGAGCCCCGCCATGGTGGTGTTGCAGGACCGGGCGAATGCAGTGGCCAAGGGCACCGTCCCGAGATCGAAGTCGTCCTCGTTCGGAATGGTCCGGCCTTCGATGGTGGCCCGACCCGGGCACGGCAGCGGTGTCTGCGGTGTCGCGATCCCCTCGGACAAGGCTGCCGCGGTGGTCACCGTCTTGAACGTCGAACCCGGTGGATACAGTCCGCTGAGCGCAATCGCACCTTCCCGATCCGCCGCGGCATTCTGTGCGACCGCGAGAATACCTCCGGCGTTTGTCGAAATGGCCACCAGCGCAGTCGGTTCGGATCGGCTTGCCACCGCTCGTTGCGCGAGCAGCTGCAGACGTCGATCGATGGACAGCTGTAGCGGCTCGGTCGCTCGGGGTGGCACCGCCGTGAGCTGATCGATGGCGTTGCCCTCGGCATCCACCAACGACACCGACCATCCGGCGCGTTCGGTGATCACGTCGTTCCAGGTGCGTTCGATGTCGCCCAGAACCGGTGACCGCAAGGCGCGGTCGGTGGTCAACAACTTTCCCTGGTCCACGATCGTGACGCCCTCGATCGGTTCGAGCTGCGCACGAACGGCCTCGACGTCATCTTCCCTAAGCGTGATGACGGTGAAGGCATCGCCCTGCTGCTGCTCCGCAGCCGTCCGGATCGACATCTCCGTGATGGACGCGTCGAACCGGCGCAGCGCCCTGGCCAACGCGGTGGATGCTGCGTCAACAGCATCGCGCCGAACGGTGACCACTCCGACCGTCTGCCACTCGAGCAGCGCCGCTCCACCGCGGTCCACCACCGGTGTCATCAAATCTTTGTCGTCCGAATACCGAAATGTCGAACCGGGAAGCATGTTGTCGTGCAGCAGCGTCGGATCCCAGACCAGCTTCCGGTCGCCATCGGATTGGACTGTCCTGCCGCGTGTTTCGTACCGGAGATCCTTACCCGGCCCGAAATTCCACGCCATGGTCAGACGCCCGTCGCTCCCATCGGACTCCACGTCGTCCGCGGTGACCACCACCTCCGCCCCATCGCCGAGCCCCTCGAACATGTCGTTGATCGCAGTGGTTGCCGCGGCAGGATCGGTGGTCAGTTCGGCGGCGTCGCCGACGTGCCGCTCACTGAGGGCCGAGGCGAACTCGCCGAAAGTGTCTTCGGGGTGGTCACTCAGCCATGAACAGCTCGAACCGACAAGAGCACACAGGATCATCGGAATGATTCGACGCAAGTAGGGCGACCGGTGTTTTTCGTCCATGCCCCGACTCAAGCAGGCGGGCCGCGACCCGGCAATGTCGCATCGCCTCCGCGGCCGATAGCGAATCGCTATCGAGCGTGGCAGAGCTCGTGACGATCACCGTGTCAGAGCGGGCTCCGGACTGCTGTCACCGCGATTCGCGCAGCCCGCCCGACGGCCGCCTCCACCGTCGGCAGGGACAGCTCGGCTCTGGCTGCCAGCGTGAAGACGGCAACCGCGATCGGATGTTCGCCGGGATACTCGACAACAGCGATCTCGTTGCGGATGGCGCCGAGTGTGCCGGTCTTACCCGCGATGGTTGCCACGCCCAACGGAAATCCCGACGAAAGACGTTGTTGCCAGGCCTGTTTACGCATCGTCGACCGAACGAATTCACTCATCTGCGCCGACACCGCCCGATCGGTCCAGATGAGTTGCAACAGACGTGTGCCGTCGCGGGGCGTCGTCGCGCTGGCAAGCGCCGGGTCGTAGGCCGTGACGGTCATCGTCCGGTCTGCGTCGGCGAGCACCGAGAACGCCTCCACCACAGTGTCGGTGCCCGTTTCCCGGACCAGTTGTTGTTGCAGTTCGGCCATGCCACCGACCACCCTGGTCTCGGTCAGGCCAAGCGCATCGAGTTTCTCCTGCACCCGCGGTAAACCCACCCGGTCGAGGATCACGTCGGCTGCCGCGTTGTCGGAGATCACCATCATCTGTACGGCCAGATCACGCCAGCTCAATGTCACCGGGTCGTGCAAGGTCGCGATACCCGTGGGCCCCACCGCCCAATCCGCCGGGTCGACCACCACCGTGGCAGTCAGGTCGATCTGCCCGATTTCGGCCAGGTCACACAGAGCAAGCAGGAGCGGCAGCTTGTAGACCGATGCCATCACGACGGGATCATCTGCCGCCCAGTCGAATTCCCGTTCAACCGCCCGGCCGATCGTCCTGGCGTGTACCCATCCGGCGCATCCGGCATCAGCGAAGACCTCGCTCAGATGCCTCGACGCGTCCGCATCCGGAGCCGGGCCGCTCACCGCGCGAGCTTCCAGAGAGCGGATTCGATTGCGTCGACCGCGGGCTGGGCCGTGCCCGGGCGGCGAACTGTGCGCAGGCGCAACGCCACGTCGTCCGGGATCATCGCGACGCGCTTGACGCGGACCTGTGAGGTGCCCGTTGCCAGAGCGAAAGCCTCCCCGCAAGCGACTGCTGCCACCAGTTCACCTGCCGAATGCGTTGGCAGCACAACCGGATCGAGACCGCGCACGTGCAGCGTGTCGATCAGCAGGTCGAAGGCCGGTGGGTTGGTGGCCCGCGGCGCATGGGCACAGGCCAGCCCGTCGAGCATCCGCACCGTCGGTTTCTTTGCCTTGGCCACCGGGTGATCCGCGGGCACCAGAAAGGAGCGGGGTATCCGGGCGGCCGGTCCCGCATCAAGTCCTTCGACCACGGACGGGTGTTCCACCACTGCGCAATCGAGGAGACCGGCGCGGACATCCTTGACGAGGTCGATGATGGACGCGGTGGTCATCCGGAAGTGATGGTCGGGGCGCAGGCGGCTGAGGGAGACAGCGCACGCGGCCGCGATCGCAGGGTCGAGGTCGCTCGGCAACCCGCATCTCAGGACATCGTGGTGCCCCCGAAGTCGACGGGCCTCGCCGACGAACCGTTCGGCGTCATCAACCAGGACACGTGCCCGCGGCAGCAGATCCCGGCCCGCGCTGGTCAGCTCGGCGCCCTGGGTGCTCCGGCGGATCAGTTCCACCCCGAGTTCCTTCTCCAGACGACGGAGGCCCTGCGACACGGGAGGCTGGGTCATCTGCAGGCGCGCGGCCGCGTGCCCGAAATGACCCTCCTCGGCGACGGCGACAAAGAACCTGAGATGCCTGACAAGATCCACGTCACCACTGTGACACGTTGATCAGTCCCGGCGACGCGGTGAATCGTCGGTGAGTTCTCGGAGCAAGGCGAACCCGTGCTTGTCCACCGACGCCGCAGTTGCGGACAAGATCACCAGGCCTGTCCCGGCGGCACGGTCCACCCCGATCCAGCTGGCGAATCCGCCCGTTGCTCCGTTGTGCCAGGTGACCTTTCGGCCCTTCACGTCGAGGGTCATCCAGCCGGCACCGATGCGTGCAGGACCCATCAGTTTGGCAACCGGGTCGAGAGCTGCCATGCCCGGGGAAGATTCGTCGAGCAGAGCGCAGACGAGGCGACCCATGTCCGCGATGGACGCACGGACGCCGCCCGCGGGTGCGATGGCCTCCCCTGTCCACGGTTGCTGAACCCGACCGAACCGGCTTCGGCCGACCACGGCGTCCGAGGCCAATTCGGCCGGTGTGTATGGGGCGTAGGTGTTCTCGAGTCCGAGCGGCCGCGCGAGACGATCACCCAACAACGTCTGAAAACTCTGGCCGGCGGCCTGTGCCACCGCATGCCCGAGTAGCTGAAAGCCGAGATTGGAGTATCTCACCTTCGGCGACCTCAGCTTGGTGTTGGGTACCTGCGCGAGGAGCTCCTCGAGCGTCTCACCGTAAGGCGAGGCGCCATGCGTCCACATCTTCACGGTGCGACGGAGCGGGTTCATGCCCGCGGGCAACCGAGGCAGTCCAGATCGATGTGTACTCAGCGATTCGAGCGTGATCGCGCCGATCTCCCTGTCCGGCAACGGAAGCAGCGCTGCCAACGTTGTCTCGGGTGTCACTTCTCCGCGCGAGCATGCATCTGCGTACAGCAGTCCGGTGAGCGCTTTGGAGATCGAGCCTATCTCCAGGTCGGCTGTGGTGGTGGTCCCCGTGGTCGCCAGTGACAGCCCGCGGGGACCAACCCAAGCCACCGCCACGATCGGATGACGCCCACCCAGACGCCGGCGGATGCTCGAACCCAGCTCAGCATCGCCATCCATTGCGGTCATGTGCGCCTTCCCAGGAAACTCCGAGCACTGTACTTCTTGTGCCTTGTTTGAACACCGCCACACCGGGCTGTTCACGCCCGGTCGGGTTCCCGGCGTCTGGGCGCAGCACGCACGTGCGCACGTTCCCCCTGTTTGCCGACCAGGCTGAGGAACTCCACCGGGCCGGAGCTCGTCGCACCGAACCAATGCGGGGTGCGGGTGTCGAACTCGGCAGCCTCTCCGGGCTCGAGGATGAGGTCGTGCTCGCCGAGTATCAGCCGGAGTCGTCCGTTGAGAACAAAGGCCCAGTCGTAACCCTCATGGCTCCGCAGATCCGGTTCGACGTCGTCGCGTCCGGCGGGCAAGACGAACTTGTACGCCTGGATACCCCCTGGCCGACGAGTCAGTGGAACCACGGTGGAACCGTCGTTCGTGGGGATCGGACGCATGTTGACCCGCGGGTCTCCGGTCGGTGGCGCGTCGACGAGCTCATCCAACGTGACCCCGTACGCCCGGGCCAGCGGCAACAGCTGCTCCAGTGTCGGCCGTCGCAGACCGGCCTCGAGCCTGGACAGAGTGCTCGTCGAAATTCCCGTCTCCTCGGCGAGATCGATCAGGGTGAGGTCGCGATGCTGCCGAAGCTGCTTGAGCCGCGGCCCCACGGCATCGAGAGTGCGGTCGATCGAAGCGTTCATGTCCTGCACTTTGCCATTTGGCAACGAATCTTGCGATTACAACGTTCCCCATCGCACCATCAAGCAATCCGGTGCCACCGTGCAACCGGCACCGGCAACCCGAGAAATGAGCACAATGACGCACTCGTTCGACAAGAAGTACTGGGATGAGATCTGGCACGGCGACCGCGCCACGGCGATGGCGGCCGGCGCGCCCAACCCACACCTGACTCACGAGGTCGCGGGCCTGACGCCCGGGACCGCTCTCGACGCGGGGTGCGGCGGCGGCACCGAAGCAGTGTGGCTGGCAACACGTGGCTGGCAGGTGACTGGCGCCGACATCGCCGCCGAGGCCCTGGCCCGCGCTGCCGACAGGGCGGCGCAGGCGGGAATTGCCGCTCAGGTGCGATGGGTCGAGGCCGACCTGTCCACGTGGGAACCCGAAGCCCGCTACGACCTGGTCACCACGCACTACGCACACCCCGCGATACCGCAGCTCGACTTCTATCGCCGCATCGCCGACTGGGTGGCTCCCGGCGGCATGCTGTTCATAGTCGGGCACCTCCACCACGACCACCACGGCGGGGCCGCCTCGCACGATGCCGGCCACGGCCATCACGACACAGATGGTTCGCCGCCGGAGTCGGCTTCGGTGCGCGCTGCCGACATCACTGCCCAGCTGGACCCGACCGAATGGGATATCTCGACCGCCCGCGAAACCCACCGATCGATGACCGGGCCCGATGGGCGAGATGTTCAGCTCCACGACGTGGTGGTCGCGGCGGTTCGCCGGAGATGAGGCCAGAACCGAGGTGCCTTCATATCTGACGCAGGCTCAGCCCATGAGGCGGAAGACATGGTCCGTGGGAAACCTCTTCGTACAAGCCATGTTTCGGGTGACCCGGACCACTCTCACCTACATAGCCGGACCGGGGGATCTGGCGACTTTGGTGGTCCTCAGGTGGTCGCCCTACCCTGTCTCCGGGAGGTCGATGCGCCCGGTGTCGGGGCAACCGCATCGGTGGAGCCCCCTGTCAGGATTGAACTGACGACCGCTCGCTTACAAGGCGAGTGCTCTACCACTGAGCTAAGGAGGCAAACTGCGTGCGCGAGTATATCGCGACTCTTGCGGGCCGCCTCGTCGGGAACCACCGAGCGACGATCGACACCATCGAACCGTTCGAACCGGCGGTGTCCCCACGTCGGCCGATCGACCTCACCGACGATGCCGCGGTCACCGAAGTCCTGGATCTGGCGATCAAGGTCGGCGCGGTGCTACTCGACTCCGGAACCGGCGCGATCGACACCCAGACCCAGGTGCGATTTGTGGCGAGCATGTACGGCGTCGAGAACTGCGAAGTGGACGTCACCTACAACACCATCTGGGTCAGCGCCCGACGCGGCGCATCGATGCCGCCCGTGACCGCGATGAGAACGGTGCACTACCGCTCGCTCGACTTCACCCGTCTGGCAGCTGTCGACCGTCTGGTCCGCAAGATCCGTAGCCGCGCCATCGACCCCGGAGAAGCGCACGAGGTCATCGACTCGATCATCGCCGCCCCGCACCCGTACCGTCGCTGGATAGCCACCCTGTCCTGGTCGACGATGGCGGCGTCGCTGTCGGTGCTCCTGGGCGGTGGCTGGCTCGTCGCAGTGGTTGCCTTCATCACCACCGCCGTGATCGACCGGACCAACCGACTGCTCAACAAGATCGGCACACCGCTGTTCTTCCAGCAGGTCACGGGCGGATTCATCGCGGTGATCCCCGCCGCGCTGGTGTTCCAGTACCAGGACGCCCTCGGCGTGGACATCGCCCCCTCCCAGGTCATCGCGGCAGGCGTCATCGTGCTGCTGTCCGGTTTGTCGCTGGTCGGTTCGGTGCAGGACGCCATCACCGGCGCACCCATCACCGGCGCCGCCAGGTTCTTCGAACTGTTGATCATGACCGGCGGCATCATCAGCGGTGTCGGTATCGCGATCCGCGCCCTCGAAGGCACGGGTATCTATCTGCCGACCATCACCACCACGACGTCATTCGACTTGGCCACCACCCCGACGCGTGTCGTCGCGGGCGGTCTGGCCGCGGGTGCCTTCGCGCTCGCCAGCTACGCCGAGCGTCGCGCCCTGTCCACCGCCTTCTTCGGCGGTGGACTCGGCGCCGCTGTTGTCGCGGCCGCCGAACACTTCAGCATCGGCTCGGTGATCTCGGCCGGCTTCGCCGCAGCCCTGGTCGGATTGGTCGGTGGTCTGCTGGCCCGCCGAGCGGTGACCCCTCCGCTTGTGGTCGCGGTCGCGGGCATCACACCGTTGCTCCCGGGTCTGGCGATCTACCGCGGCCTCTACGGGATCCTGGGCGACCAGACCGTGGAGGGCTTCACGGCCTTGGCGGCCGCGGTGGGTACGGGTGTGAGTCTGGCAGCCGGTGTCACCCTCGGCGAGTTCATCGCACGCACCCTGCGACGGCCTCGTATCCCCACCAAACCGACACGGGTTCTGTTGACCGCCCGCTCGGCCATCCGGCCCGGTCGTCTGACCGAAGAACCAGAGGCAGATCCCGACGCCGCCACCGAGCCGATGCACCAGATGCAGGCACGCCCCGGCGTGATCGGACCCCAGAACTGAACAGGTATTATGGTCGCCATGCCTGCCAAGACCAGCGATAAGACTGACCTCGCGGACGAGGATCTGGAACCCGTGGCCGACGAGACCGCCAATTCTGCCCGCCGGGTGGTTGCCGCTTACGCCACCGATGCCGATGAATGCCGAATGCTGTTCGGGATGCTCGGAATCGCGCCGGGCGAAGCCTGATTCGTGACTCCGCAGCGATCGAATGAGTCCGATACCCGCGCCGATTTCGTTGTAGTCGCGAATCGCCTGCCGGTAGACAAAGAGACGCTCGCGGATGGCACCGTGCGCTGGAAGCGCAGTCCGGGTGGTCTGGTCACCGCCCTGGAACCGATCCTGCGGTCGCAGACGGGTGCGTGGGTCGGGTGGTCGGGTGTCGCCGACGCCGCAGAACACCCCGAGGTGGAGGGACTCCAGCTCTACGCGGTGTCACTGAGCGCGCAGGAGATCGCCGATTACTACGAGGGTTTCTCCAACGCCACCCTCTGGCCGCTTTATCACGACGTCATCGTCAAACCCGAGTACAACCGGACATGGTGGAACAGCTACGTCGCCATCAACCGCAGGTTTGCCGAGGCCGCGTCCGAGGCGGCCGCCGAAGGTGCGCTGGTCTGGATTCAGGACTACCAGTTGCAACTGGTGCCGAAGATGCTGCGCATGCTGCGTCCGGATCTCCGGATCGGGTTCTTCCTGCACATCCCGTTCCCGCCGGTGGAACTGTTCATGCAGATGCCGTGGCGCACCGAGATCATCGAGGGTCTACTCGGCGCCGACCTGATCGGATTCCACCTTCCCGGCGGCGCGCAGAACTTCCTGTATCTCGCCCGGCGGCTGGCCGGACAGGCGACATCCAAGGGTCAGGTCGGCGTCCGCTCCAAGTTCGGCGTGGTCCAGGTCGGTTTCCGCACGGTCCGGGTAGGGGCATTCCCCATCTCGATCGACTCCGGCGAACTCGACACCCAGGCCAAGACCAAAGAGATCCGCAAACGGGCAGTCGAGATCCGCGAGGAGCTGGGCAACCCGAAGAAGGTGTTGCTCGGTGTCGACCGCCTCGACTACACCAAGGGCATCGACGTACGTCTGCAGGCGCTGTCCGAACTGTTCGAAGAAGGCCGGGTCGACCCCAACGAGGTCACCATGTTGCAGCTGGCGACGCCCAGCCGCGAGCGGGTCGACAGCTACATCAAGATGCGCGGCGAGATCGAACAGTTGGTGGGCAACATCAACGGCACCTACGGACGTGTGGGGCATCCGGTCATCCAGTATCTGCACCAGCCCGTTCCCCGCGAAGACCTGATCGCCTTCTTCGTGGCCGCCGACGTCATGTTGATCACGCCGCTGCGCGACGGCATGAACCTGGTCGCCAAGGAGTACGTCGCCTGCCGCAGCGACCTCGGTGGGGCGCTGGTGCTCAGTGAGTTCACCGGCGCGGCAGCCGAATTGCGTCAGGCGTTCCAGGCCAACCCGTACGACACCGAAGGTGTCAAGAACGCGATCGTCGCAGCCCTCGAGCAAGACCCCGACGAGGGTCGGCGTCGGATGCGGGCGCTGCGCAGGCAGGTGCTCGCACATGACGTGCAGCGGTGGGCCGAGAGTTTCCTCGGCGCACTCGGTGCCGACCCCGAGACCATGTCGAGCGGCGACCGCCGCATCGATCTGGTCGAAGAAGTGTGACGAACGCAGCATTTATCGGTCCATGGCAGGACGGATTGGACGCCAGAGGGGTCGACGGTCTTAAACTCGCTGAGTGAGTGCACAAGACCTCGACCCGGAATTGCGTCGCGCCCTCAAAACCATCGCACGTATGCCCCGGCTGCTGGTCGCCTCGGACTACGACGGCTGCATGGCCCCGATCGTCTCCAGGCCCGAGGACGCCCGCCCCAACACCGACTCGGTGCGCGCCATGCGTGCGCTGGCCGAGCTCGACAGCACCACCGCAGCCGTGATCTCCGGCCGCGCCCTCCGCGATCTGGCAACCCTGTCGCGGTTGCCTGCCGAGGTGCACCTGGTCGGTAGTCACGGCAGCGAGTTCGACATCGGCTTCGTGCACGAGATCACCCCGGCCGCCCACGAACTGCTCGACACCCTGGTCGTCGAGTTCCGTGCGATCGCGGCCGACTACGAGGGCGTCACGGTGGAGGCCAAGCCCGCCAGCACCGCTCTGCATGTGCGCAACGCCTCCAAGACCGACGCCGATGCCGCGCTGCATCGTGCCCGCACCGGACCGGCCACCTGGGACGGGGTACAGGTCACCGAGGGCAAGTCGGTCATCGAACTGGCCGTGATCATCACCGACAAAGGTCAGGCGCTCGACATCTTGCGTCACGAGGCCGGGGCCAGTGCTGCGGTCTTCTTCGGCGACGACGTCACCGACGAGAAGGCGTTCCTGCGACTGCACGGACCCGATCTGGGGGTCAAGGTCGGTGAGGGCGACTCGCTGGCCGCGTACCGTGTGGACGACACCGAACAGGTCGCCACGGCCCTGGCCTTCCTCGTCGAGGAGCGACGCACCTGGCTTCGCGGTGGCAATGCGGTCCCCATCGAACGACTCACGATGCTCGCGTCGCCACGCACTGTAGCCCTCGTCACGCCCGACGCCAAGGTCTGCTGGATGTGCCACCCCGAACCCGACTCCGCCGCACTGTTCGGCAGCCTCCTGGGCACCGACGAGGCCGGCGAGTTCGCGGTCGGGCCGCCCATCGAGCCCGGCAAGGCCGCACCCTTGCCACTGAGCCAGCGCTACATCGACAGCACCATGACCGTCCGCACCCGATGGGCCGGGCTCGAGGTCACCGACTATCTGCCCCACGACGTGCCGGTCGGTCGCACCGATCTGACCCGGGTCATCCGCGGCGACGTTCCCGTCCATGTGCGGTTCGCGCCCCGGCCCGAGTTCGGGCAGGCGGCCGTCCGGATCGAGACGTCCGACGAGGGTTTGCGTGTGCTCGGCTCCAACGAGCCACTGGTCCTCCGGTCCCCCGGGGTCACCTGGGAGATCGAGAGCGAGAAGAACCACCAGACGGCCACTGCGGTAATCGATCCGTCAGGCGGTGAGATCGTCCTCGAATTGCGCTGCGGCACCGAAGATCTCGACGCCCATCCGCTGCCCGAAGCCGAGCGTCGCGCCGCGGCCGAGAGTTACTGGAGCGACTGGGCAAAGACCCTGGACCTGCCCAACGTCAAACGCGACCTGATGAAGCGTTCGGCGCTCACCCTGCGTGGGCTGGTGCACGCCGACACCGGCTCGATCATGGCGGCGGCCACCACGTCATTGCCCGAGGAAATCGGTGGAGTCCGCAACTGGGACTACCGCTACTGCTGGCTTCGTGATGCCGCATTGACCGCGTCCGCGCTGGTCTCGGTCGGTTCGTACACTGAGGCCGAGGACTACCTCGGCTGGCTGCACCAGGTGCTCGGAACGGTCACCGGCCCCGAGTGGCTCCACCCGCTCTACACACTGGCCGGCACCGGCCTTCCCCCCGAGGCCGTGATCGACTCCCTGCCCGGATACGCCGGGTCGCGTCCCGTCCGCGTCGGCAACGCCGCCAACCAGCAGGTGCAGCTCGATGTGTTCGGCCCGATCGTCGATTTGATCTCCACCCTCTCGCACGCACGCAAGGCAGCCGGTGATCCGAAACCCCTCAGGGACGAGGACTGGGATCTGGTGCGCGACATGGTCTATGCCGTCGAACGCCGGTGGACCGAACCAGACCACGGCATCTGGGAGATCCGCGGCAATCCGCGACACCACGTCTATTCCAAGGTGATGTGCTGGATGACCGTGGACCGGGCTCTCAAGCTCGGCGACGAGTTCGGCCGTCAGGTGCAACTCGGATGGCCCGTCCTGCGTGACACCATCGCGCGCCAGGTCCTACGTGAAGGCTGGAACGACACCGCACGCTCGTACACCGCGGCGTACGACGGCATCGATCTCGACGCCGCGACATTGCACATCGGGCTGTCGGGTCTGATCGATCCGTCCGATCCGCGATTCACCGCAACGGTGAACGCGACGGAGGCCGAACTGCGCAGCGGCTCAACGGTGTACCGCTACCACCACGACGACGGCCTGCCCGGCGGCGAGGGCGGCTTCCACCTGTGTGCCGCCTGGCTGATCGAGTCCTACCTGTTGATCGACCGTCGCAACGATGCCGAGGCGCTGTTCGATCAGATGGTCAAGGCCGCCGGTCCGACCGGATTGCTGTCCGAAGAGTACGACCCCGTCGCCGAAAGGTCCCTCGGAAATCATCCGCAGGCCTACAGCCACATCGGGTTACTTCGTTGCGCGAGGCTGCTAGGGGTCTGACAAGCGCCGACCTCCGGCGTCGGCGGCGCCAAGTCGGTTCCAAGTGATCACCAAGCACCGCCGCGCACTGTTGTCGCATGAGCTACGCACCGCGGCACACCAGACGATTCCCACTGGCTTGTCCGGCATCGTCGCCGGCACCGGAGAACCCGGGGTCGACGACACCGCCCATCGGCCACCTCACCCGATGCACCTCACCGTCCTGGCGGTCGTACGTCAGACCACGCTCCCGATGATCAACGACCTGGGCAGCGATCAGCGCAACTGAACCTGCTCGGCATGGTCGTCGAGGGGCAGATCGCCCGAGACGACCGCGCTGACCTGGTAGCTGTTCAGCACGACGTCTCCCCCGTGGTTGTCGAGGAACGCGGTGTCGGCGGCGTCGCGACCGGTCGCGATGCGCACCAGCGACTGCCGGGGCGCCAGTCCGGTGGCGTCCACCACCACCCAGCGGTCGTCGATGAGCGCCTCGGCCACCGCGTGAAAGTCCATCGGCGACAGGCCCGGTGCGTACACCGCGACCAGCCGGGCCGGAATTCCCAAGGCGCGCAACAGTGCGACCACGAGATGCGCGAAGTCGCGACACACACCTGCCCCCGACATCAGGGTGTCGGCAGCGCCGTCGATCGGGTCGCTGGCGCCGAAGATGTACGAAATGCGTTGTCGCACGAAGTCCGTCACCGCGACCAGCTGATCAGACGGCGAGGCGGTGGTGTCGAACTGCCCGGCTGCGAAGCCGAAGAACTTGTCCGCCTCCGCATAGCGACTGGGCCGCAGGTACAGCGACGGATCGAAGCGGCCGACCCCAGCAGGATCAGCCTGCCCGTCCACGCGGGCGCGGTACTGGATGTAGAGATTGCCCGGCTCGGCATGGATCCAGTGAATCCGGTTCCCGCTGTCGCTGATGATCTCGTCGGGAACAATGGTGTTGCCGTTCAGCGTGATCGACAACTCGTCGGAGAAATCCAGCCCGGGCATCCTGGCGACCGCGACTTGTAGCTCTATCTCGGTGGCGGCGTTCACGGCGACGTCGAGGTACATCGATACATCGCGCTGGGCTTGGGGATCAAGGTCGGCCATGTGCGGTAGAGGGTCCTTCCGGGAGTCGCGTCATACCCTCGCGTCCTGCAAGGCTCCGATGGGATCAGCGTAGATCGCACCGAGCGACACCACCATCGCGGCACCCTCCTGCACGCGCGCACCGAACCGCGGCGGCGACAATTCCATCGGAGGCAACGTGCTCGCGGCGTCGAAGGCGGCCTGCACCGGCGCCAGCCCGTGCGGGTGTTCGGCGAACACCTGGCCCGCGAGAACCACCCGGTCGGGGTTGATCAGGTCTCGCACCAGCGCGACCGCTTCGCCCAACACCCGTGCGCGCTCATCGAGGACGTCGTTCACGTTTGCCCCCGCCGCGACAGCCTGGTCGAAGACCTTGCGACCCACCACATCCTGCAGTTTTGCATCGGCAGAACCCGACAGCAGCGGGGCCGCGACCGGAAGGTGGCCGATGTTGCCAGGCCGACGCTGCACCCGGCCGTCGATCGTGGTGGCCAGCCCCACCGTCTCACGCACGTAGAACAGCAGATCCACGCCCGAGCTGTCGCCTGACCCGGCCAGGAGCAACTCGGCCGCGGCCATGGCCTGCACGTGAGGGCTGACCGACACCGGGAGACCCAGCTCGTCGGAGAGCACCTGCCCCACCGGGGCCCGTCTCCATCCGAGCTGCGCATGGTCGACGCTGCCGTCGTCATAGACCTCACCGCCGACGGCAGCGCCGGCCCAGAGCGGAACCCGGTGGGTGAACGACGCCGCCTCCAGCGCAGCCCGGCGGGCGATCAACGCGAGGGCCGGCCCGACGGGCCCGGTGGGTGTCGACATCGCGGCGGTCTGCAGCAGTCGGCCACCGAGGTCGGCGACCACCAAGAGCGTGGACCGGGCACCGATGTGAATGGCGATCACACAGAACCGATCTCGGTCGATGGTCAGCGGGATCTTCGGTCGGCCGATGGCCCCGGCCGCGATCAGATCCGGTCGTTCGCGTACCAGCCCGAGCCGCTCGAGCGCCTGCAGCTGCCGGTTGACGGTGGCTGCCGAAAGCCCGGTCGCCGAGGGCAGACGGTCACGCGTCACCGGACCTTGGGTGCGCACCGCACGCAGGACCACCGCCGCCGCGCCGTCGCCGCGCTCGAACGACACGGTCCGCGTGGTCCGGGATCGGGTGTTCACAGTCGACTACCGCGTCCTGGTCCCATGCTGGAGAAATCTACCGGGCACCACAGCTTTAGACTGGCGGCCATGACAATTGCAGGCAGCCCAGAGTCCAACCCTGGCGGACGCAAGGTCGCCGTAGTAACCGGTGCCAGTTCAGGCATCGGGGAGGCAACGGCCAGAGTTCTTGCCGCTCAGGGCTATCACGTGGTCGTCGGCGCCCGCAGGGTGGACCGCATCGATGCCCTCGCCGCCGAGATCGGCGGAACCGCCATCGCCCTCGACGTCACCGACGACACATCCGTCCAGGAGTTCTGTGACCAGGTGCCCACGGTAGAGATTCTGGTGAACAATGCCGGCGGCGCCAAGGGGCTCGCCACCGTCGCCGACGCGGACCTCGACGACTGGCGCTGGATGTGGGAGACCAACGTGCTGGGAACCCTGCGGATCACCAAGGCGCTGCTGCCCAAACTGATCGAATCGGGCGACGGACTCATCGTCACCATCACGTCCATCGCAGCGATCGAGGCCTACGACAACGGTGCCGGATACACCTCGGCCAAGCACGCCCAGGCCCTCCTGCATCGAACGCTTCGCCCGGAGCTGCTGGGTAAACCGGTTCGGCTGACCGAGATCCAGCCCGGCATGGTCGAGACCGAGTTCTCACTTGTGCGATTCGGCGGCGACCAGGCCAAGGCCGACTCCGTCTATGAGGGGCTCACACCGCTGACCGCCGAAGACGTCGCCGAGGTGGTCGGTTTCGTGGCAAGCCGTCCCCCGCACGTCAACCTCGACACGATCCTGCTCAAACCGCGGGATCAGGCATCCGCACGCCGGAACATCAAGACCGGCTAGATCTTTCCCCGATCAGCCGGCGGGAGGTGTGCCGGTGTTCTGCGGGGTAGGCGGGATGCCGGAGACGTCGGGGGCGTCGGTGGGTGTGGCGGGGGCGTTCTTGACCTCGGGATCCCCGCCGAGAGCCGACATCGACTTCCAGGTCTGCCAGTCGTAGATCCAGTCGTAGATGTCACCGTCGGCCTCGGACAACGGGATTCGGGTGTTGGTGACCTCCACCGGGTCTCCGTACATCGCGGTGTTGAAGTACTGTTCTGCGTTCGCCAGCGACAAATTGATGCAGCCGTTGGTGACGTTGGACGAGCCCTGCACTCCGACGGTGTCGGGGTTGGCGTGGATGAACTCACCGTTGTTCGAGATTCGTACGGCAAATCGTTCGCGGACGTTGAAGTACCCGGCCGCCGGGTTGCTCATGTAGAAGTCTTCGTGCTTCTCGCTGACCACGTGGATGCCCGATCGGGTCACGTTGCGGTCGAGGTCGCCCTCGCCGTAGCTGCAGGGCAACGTCATCAACGTGTTGCCGTCGTTCTGGACGACGATCTGATGCGAGTCGGCGTCCGCGAGCACCACCTGGTTGCGCCCGATCACGAAGTCACTGGTGACGTCGGCCTCGCCGTAGTAGCCGTCACCGTGGTCGAGGCCGTAGAGCTTTCCGACCATCGAGACCTTGGTGCCTGGCTGGTAGTAGTCCTTGGTACGCCAATGCACGCGCGACCCGCCGTCTTCGCCGAGCCAGCCCCAGCTGCCCTCGGTCTCGGGTGTGGTGGTGACCTTCAGCGCCTGCTCGACCGCCTTCTTGTCGGTCACCACCTCGTCGAACTTGATGATGAGAGGCGCAGCGACACCCACCTCTTGTCCGTCGGCGATGTTGATGACGACGCCGATCTGGTTCTGCGGGGTGACTGTGGTGAAGGTGCCGGCCACGGGAACCGTCTGGCGGTCGTTGCCGGTTGCCGAGCCCGCCCAAGTGTACTGGCCTCCGTAGCCCAGGGGCTCAGAGATGGAGAACGTCTTGCGGTCCTCGGACATGGTGCCCGCCACCACACGCCCGTTTGCGTTGGTGAGCTGGACGTCGGGATTCAGCACGCCGTCTTTCACGGTCACCGAGATCTTCCCGACCGGGGAGGCATCTGTGGAGTCGAGGGCCGGGCTGTACGACACATCTGCAACAGGCTCGGCGGGCCCCTTCTCACCGGAGGCAGACGTGCCCGGTTTGTCGTCGGTCGAGCATGCTGCGGCAGTCACGCCGGCGACGCCGACGGCAAGTGCGGTGAGAGCCGAGCGCCTGGTGAGCAGCATGCGGTCACGGGGTTCGGTCATGCGTCAGACATTACCTGCAGGCAACGATCCCAAACGCTGACCAGGCCTGGTCAGCGTCCCGGGCCAGGGCAAATGTCATTCAGAGGCTGCAACCAACCAGGACAGGCTCGGGTTCGAGCCAGAGGCCAAACCTGGCGTGAACTCCATCACGTACCTGGCGTGCGAGGTCGATGATGTCCGACGTCCGCGCGTTTCCCCGGTTCGTCACCGCCAGCGAGTGCTTTGTCGACAGTCGGGCCGGCGCGTCCGCCCCGGGGAAACCCCGTCCGAAACCGGCCCGTTCGATGAGCCATCCGGCCGACATCTTGACGCCACCGTCAGCCGGGAACTGAGGCACCGTCGCATCGTCGCCGAGTTCGTCGACGATCCTCGTCAGAACCGTAGGGAGGTGCTCCTGCGGAACGATGGGATTGGTGAAGAACGACCCGACGCTCCAGGTGTCGTGGTCGTCCGGATCGAGAACCATCCCCTTGCTCGCCCGTAGCGCAAGCACCGCCGCCCGCACATCGGCGGCGGGTACCCGCTCGCCTTCCTCGACTCCCAGTGTCCGGGCCAGTTCGCCGTACCGGATCGGCTGGCTGAGTCCATCTGCGTTCAGCCGGAACGACACCCGGATCACCACCTCGTCGCTTCGACGCTTGAGGCGGCTGCTGCGGTACGCCAGTTCGAGGTCGCCGGGGTCCACCCAGTTCACCGCACCCGTATGGCGGTCGAGAAGCTGCACCGAACGCATCAGCGACCCCACCTCGACTCCGTAGGCGCCGACGTTCTGCACCGGGGTCGCACCGACGGACCCTGGAATCCCCGACAGACACTCGAGGCCACCGAAATCCCGCTCGACGCTCTGTGCCACCAGCGCATCCCAGTTCACCCCGGCATCGGCGGTCACCTGATCGTCGCCCCAGTCCAGATCGGTACCGGCGATGCGCACCACCGTGCCGTCGAACCCGTCGTCGCCGACCACCAGGTTGGATCCGCCGCCCACCAACAGCACCGGGATGCCGGCCTCGTCGAGGTCACGGACGGTGTCGATCAGCGAGTCGGCGTCGGGGCAGGTGATCACCTCGCTGGCCGGACCGCCCACACGCAGTGTGGTCATCTTTGCCAGAGGTACACGGTTGTCGGTTTGTGTGGCCACCCAGCAACGGTAGCCTGCACTCATGGCGACCAAGTTGCACCATTCCATCGACTTCCCCTGTCCCCCGGCTCAGTTCGCTGCGGCAGTGGCCGATGAGCAGTACTGGAAAGATCTGGTGGCCAATGTCGCCGCCGACCTCTCCGACCTCGATTCGTTCACCGACGAGGGCGACAAGGTCACCGTGGTGCTGCGACAGCGGGTCCCGGAGAAGAACCTCCCGTCGATGGTGACCAAGATCCGGCCGGGCGATCTGGAGATCACCCGCACCGTGGTGTGGTCCAAAGGCGAGGCCGCCGAAGGAGCTTTCACCGCAGTTGTCTCGGGCGCGCCGGCCAAGGTCAAGGGGTCGCAGAGGTTGATCGCCACGTCCACCGGTTGCGAGATTTCGTTCGATGGTTCGGTCGAGGTGTCCATTCCGTTTGTCGGCGGCAAGGTCGAGAAGGCCATCGCCGAGAACGTGGTACAGCTCATCGAGGCCGAGCACGAATACACCACCGAATGGATCAACACTCACTGACCGGCGTTACGCTCTCCCTCATGGCACGACGTCTCTCCTACTCCGCCCGGTACCACCACCCTGCCAAAACGGTGTACGAGGCGCTGTCCTCGCGGGAGTTCTGGGACGCGCAGATGGAAGAGTTCCGCAAGCTGACGCCACAATCCGACATCGAGTCGCTCACGGTGGACGACAACGGTGTGGATCTGGTCCTCAAGCAGGTCCTACCCCGCAGCGAGCTCCCGGCGATCGCCCAGACGGTGATGAAAAAAGACATGATCATCACCCGCAAGGAGTTCCTCGGCCCGTTCGACCCCGAGAACACCAAGGGCACCTACGACGCCTCGATCCCCGCCGGCCCCGGCAGCCTGACGGGTTGGCAGGAACTGTTCCCCACCGAGACCGGCAGCACCATCCGCAAGACCACCGAGGTCAAGGTCTACATCCCGTTCATCAACGGCAAACTCGAGCAGCTCATGCTGGTGAACCTGGTGGACCTCTTCCGCGGCGAAGCGGAATTCACGTCGGGATGGATCGACGCCAACCTCTAGCCCCAAACCCGACGGCGCCATCACCAGGGGCACCACCGGGATCAATCGACTGCGGCGGGTGGACCGCTGGATCGTCCATCACGACCTGATCATCGAGGCCCTGGCCTCGGCCGACAGTCCCCTGGCAGTCGATCTCGGCTACGGCGCGCGTCCCGACACCGCTCTCGAACTCGCAGCCCGCCTGCGCACCGTCGTCGCGGGCACCCAACTCGTCGGTCTCGAGATCGACCCCGGACGGGTGGTCCCGGCCCGGGACGGCGTCCGATTTGCGGTCGGCGGATTCGAACTCGCCGGCCTGCGACCCCATCTTGTGCGGGTCTTCAACGTGTTGCGGCAATACGACGAATCGGAGGTCGCTGCGGCGTGGTCGAGGATGCAGCGGGGGCTCGCACCCGGCGGATACATCGTCGAGGGAACGTGCGACGAACTCGGCAGGCGGTGTTGCTGGATTCTGCTGGACAACACGAGGCCGTTGACGTTCACCCTGTCCTGGGACCCGGCGCACAGCGACCGGCCGTCCGATCTCGCCGAGCGCCTGCCCAAGGCTCTGATTCATCGCAACGTCCCCGGCGAGCGGATCCATCATCTGCTCACCGTTCTCGACCGATGCTGGGATGTTGCCGCTCCGATGGCCCCGTTCGGTCCTCGCCAGCGCTGGCGTCGCACCCTGGAGTTGCTGTCCGACAACGGGATCGACCCCCTGCCCGATCGCCGTCGCCATCGCGACAATGTCGTCACGGTCCCCTGGGATGTCGTCGCCCCCGCCACCTAGCCCACCCGCCTACCGCGCCGAAACGCCGCCGATCGTGCCCAAACAGCCACTGACCGGGCCGAAACTCGAATCGATCGTGCCCGAACGAGCGTTGAGCGGGCGCCACGGTGGCGGGTCGACCGAGTCGCCCGTAGTTTTCGCGATCATTTCAGCCCACTCGATGCGATCGGGCGCCCGGTCGATTCGAGTTTCGGCACGCTCGAGGGCTGTTAGGGCCCGGTGAACGGAGTTATCGGCACGGTCGGCGGGGTTATCGGCACGGTCGACGGTCGTAGGGTAGGTCGCATGCGTATCGCCCTGGCCCAGACCACCAGCGGCACCGACCCGTCCGCGAACCTGGCCCTGGTGGCCGAGCAGAGCGCCGCGGCCGCGGACGCCGGTGCCGAACTGGTGATCTTCCCCGAGGCCACCATGTGCCGTTTCGGAGTTCCGCTGGGTCCGGTGGCCGAACCACTGGACGGCCCGTGGGGGCGCGGGGTCGGCGATGTCGCACGGGACCACGGGATCACCGTGGTGGCCGGCATGTTCACTCCCGGTGACGAGGGGCGGGTGCGGAACACACTGGTGATCGCCGACGCGGACGGTGACCTCACCGGCTACGAGAAGATCCACCTCTACGACGCATTCGGGTTCTCCGAATCGCGGACCGTCCAAGCCGGCGACGATGTGGTCACCTTCGACGTCGACGAGACAACGGTCGGTGTCGCAACCTGTTACGACATCCGATTCCCCGCGTTGTTCACCGCGCTCGCCGATCGCGGCGCCCAGCTGATCGTGGTGCCGGCGTCCTGGGGTTCGGGTGATGGCAAGTTGGAACAGTGGCGCATCCTCGCGGCAGCGCGGGCCCTCGACAGCGGCTGCTTTGTTGCTGCCGTCGGCCAGGCCGTGCCGGCCGATCCCGACGTCGCGCAGTCGTCGGCGCCGACCGGCATCGGCCATTCGCTCGTCGCCGGCCCCTTCGGAGCCGTGCACACCGAGCTCGGCAACGACCCAGAATTAGCTGTCATTGATCTGGACTTTGATCAAGTGGACCGCGCACGCGCAGCCATCGCCGTGCTGGCGAACCGCCGTCCCATCGAATGATCACCGTGCCATTTCCATGCCATGACCTGCGGCATTGCGATACTTAGCGAACTCTTACCCCGTTTGGCCCTCTGACCATGCATTATCGACGTGATGAATCAACGCGACGACGCCGAATCGACCCAGGCCGGGCAGCCCTCTCCCAATGCCGCCGACCGAGCCGAGGGAAACGATCTCGCCGACACAACCCAGACGCCCCGACCCGATTCCGGCCATACCCCACAGGCCGATCCAGGTCACGGAACCGGTACTGATCCTGCAGGCACGCACGGCGTGCCCGACAATGCACAGGATGATCCGAACCCGCCCACCGACAAGTTCGCGCCGGTCGCGGCGGGCCAGCAGCCCGACACGGCGTGGTCGCAAGGTCGCCACGACACCACTCAGCTCGAGGTGCCGCCGGACGGTTTCGCGCCCTACGACGGACCCGGAGAGCCCCCGATCCCACCGGCCGGACCTTCCTACGGTCCAGGCGGGCCCGATGACGGCGGCGTCACGCCCCAGCGACCGAAGCGCAGGCGTGGCTTGATCGTCGGAATGGTGTCGCTCAGCCTGGTGCTGCTGCTGGTGATCCTCGGGGTCGGCAGTGAGCTGTACCTACGAAGCAAGTCCAAGGACTGCCTCGAACAGTCCTTCGGCGAACTCACCGGGGCACCGACCTCGGTGTCGCTCAGCAAAAAGCCCATGTTGATGCAGTGGATGTCGGGAGAGATCCCGTACGTCCAGGTCGACACCAGCGACGAGGGCGACTCGGCCATGAAGCTGCATGCTCGCGCAGACGACATCAGCAGCGGCGACAAAGACGCCACCGTCGGCGAACTACAGGGCAACGGCTACGTCCCCTTCAGCCGGATCATGGAGCTCAGCCAGCAGACCCAGGACCCGGCGACCACCACGGACCCGAACACGTCCGACCCGGGCTCCGGTGGTCTCGGCGGCCTCCTGTCGGCCATGGGCGGCGGGCTGAAGGTGGACAAGGTCACCGGCAACGAAGCTGCGGGCACCATCACGATCGGCGGCAACTTCCAGCTGCTGATGTTCTCGCTGCCTGCCGAGGCGGAGCTCAAACCGATCACCAAGGACGGCAAGCTGACGTTCGAGGTCGTCGACGCCAGCGCGGCATCGTTTGGCATCCCGACCTCGTGGGCGCAGCTCCTGGTCGACCAGGTCAGTGCCGGCCTGTTCCCGCCGATGTTCGATCAGGTGAGCTTCGACCAGCTCAAGGTCACCGATCGTGGAGTCGAGTTCGCGTTCTCCGGAACGGACGTCGCCCTCCCGCAGAGCAGCGAGTCGAGCAACAACAGCGAGAGCGACACCTGCAGCGTCGTCTGAGTGCCGGTCGGCTGAAGCGGGGCCGCTGAACCCGCGAGGGTCAGCTGAACACCACCGTCTTTCGTCCGTGCACCAGCACGCGGTCCTCGAGATGCCAGCGGAGCCCGCGTGCGAGCACGAGCTTCTCGATGTCGCGTCCCTGGCGCACCATGTCGGCCACCGAGTCGGAGTGGTCGATGCGGATCACGTCCTGTTCGATGATGGGGCCCGCATCCAGCTCGCTGGTGACGTAGTGACAGGTGGCCCCGATCAGCTTCACCCCTCGGGTGAACGCCTGATGGTAGGGCCGCGCCCCGACGAACGACGGGAGGAAGCTGTGGTGGATGTTGAGCGCCTTGCGCGCCCAGTGATCACACAACTCCTCGGGCAGGATCTGCATGAACCGCGCGAGCACCACGGCGTCGGGGTTGTGGACGTCGACGAGTTCGCGTAGTTCCTCGAAGGCAGCGGCCTTGTCCTCGCCGAACGGCACGTGGTGGAACGGCACGCCCATCCGCGTGGTGAAGTCCTCGAGTGCCCGGTGGTTGCCGATGACCGCGTTGATCTCGGCGGGCAGCTCGCCTCGGTAGGAGCGGCCCAGGAGATCACCGAGGCAGTGGCCTTCTTTGCTCACCAGCAGCACGGTTTTCTTCGGCACGGCCGAATCGCTCACGCGCCATTCGGTTTCCGGGCCCAGCCCGGCGACCACCTCGGACTCGAACCGTGCCCGCAGCTCGTCGACATCCATCTGCACCGAGTCGGCACGCACAGCCTGGCGGGTGAAGAACCAGCCGTTGTCGGGATCGGAGTGGTAGGCCGCCTCCACGATCCAACCGCCGATCTCGGCCAAGAATCCCGAGATCCGGGCAACGATGCCCGTGGTGTCGGGGCAGCCGAGAGTCAGCACATAGCGGTGGCCGGCGGAATCGACCGGCGAGAGTGTGGTCACAACCAACCAGTGTGCCAAGCTCGGTTCATGTCCGATACCTTGCCTGCCCCGACCGGCTCGAGCCTCACCCGGCGTGTGGTCGCCGCGATGGTGGATCACACACTTCTCAAACCCGAGGCGACCCGTGCCGATGCCGAGGCAACGGTCGCCGAAGCCGCCGATCTGGGGGTGCTCGCCGTCTGCCTCTCACCGTCGATGCTGCCCATCGACACCGGCGCCCAGCGGAGCTGTGTGGTCGCCGGATTCCCCTCCGGCAAGCACCATTCGTTGGTCAAGGCGGCCGAAGCGCGGCTCGCGGTTGACTCCGGCGCGCAGGAGATCGACATGGTGATCGACGTCGGCGCTGCCGTGGACGGCAGGTTCGACGAGATCTTCGCCGATGTCCTCACCGTCAGAGAAGGCATCGGCGCGTCGATCACACTGAAGGTCATCATCGAGTCCGCAGCACTGTTGTCGCTCGCCGGCCCCGACACCGTCACCTCGGTGTGCCAGGCCGCCGTCCGAGGTGGGGCATCGATGGTGAAGACCTCCACCGGTTTTCATCCTGCCGGCGGTGCGAGTGTCGAGGCGGTGCGACTCATGGCCGCGGCCGTGGGCCCCGGGGTGGGTGTCAAGGCCAGCGGAGGCATCCGCACCGCCGAGTTCGCTGCCGAGCTGATCGCGGCCGGCGCCACCAGGCTCGGCCTGTCCGGCTCGCGGGCAGTGCTCGACGGGTTCCCCGACTAACGTGGTCGTGGCGTGGCGGAGAAGAGCTCCTCGATCGTCCGATTGAATCGCTCCGGCTGCTCCCAATTGAGTAGATGCGTTGCGCCGCGCCAGGTTTCGAATCGTTCGAGCGAGCCCGTGTAGCGCAGGGCATTGGCCACCGGATCGGCCAGCCTGGGCGGGGTCAGCCTGTCCCGGTCCCCCACCACCACTGCGACGGGCACCGGCATGTTCGCCAACCCGCGCTCGACGTGCAGATCTTCCAGCGATCTGCCGACTTTTGCCCTTGTGCGCCAGTCTGTTTCACGCAGGAGTGAGTCGAGGAACTTGAGCTGCGGGCGACTGATCCCGGGGAACAACGCTCCGGCGACCGTCATACCGGATCGCATCATCAGGTCACCTCCGGGCCAGTGGATCGCCCGAAATGCAAGCCAGGCGAACTCGTATTCGGCGCGGCGTGCGAGAGTTGCCGGATCTCCGAAGCGCATGGCGGCTTTGGTGACCGGCGCCGTGGCCGCGGTACCGGCGAGCATGATCGCCCGCGCGTACGTTCGGACGCTCGCCGGGAACTGGGCGGCCCAGCTCATGACCGACATGCCGCCCATGCTGTGCCCGACGATCACGGCCTTCTCACCGTCGGGTACCACCGCACCGAGGACCGCATCGAGGTCCTGTCCGAGGTGGTCGTTCACGGTGGGATCGGACCCGAGGGCCGAACGCCCGTGACCACGCTGGTCGTAGATGACCACGCGGTAACGGTCCGCGAGTCCGTTCACCTGCGGATACCAGTATTTGGAGTTCACGGCGAAGCCGTGGACGAGCACCACCACCGGACCGTCGGCGGGACCGTAAATGCTGATCGCGATCGAGGCACCTGCCGGCCTGTCGACGGTCCGGTGTTCCACCGGTTGTCGGGGCTCGTGCAGGACCGCCTGATCGCGGGTGGCCATCAGGCGGTGCGTTGCAGCAGGTCGGTGATCAGCTTGTTGTAACCGTCGGAGTTCTCGATACTGCTCATGTGCCCGATGCCCGGCCACATCACCAGCTCTTCGAGGTGGCCGTGGCTCTGTAGCACCTTGGCCATCTGCTCCGAATGCACCGGCGGAGTGAGCTTGTCGTCGCAACCGACCACAACAACCGTGGGCACCACCAGGGCGTCGAGTCCGTCGGACACGTTCAGGTCCACCATCGCGTTTCCCCACTTCCCGCGGGAGCGACCTGGGCACGAGGCCACCATGTCGTCACAGAAGTCGACGTGGGATTTGCGCGACGTGGTGTTCAGCGCGATGTACTGGGTCACCTTGCGCGACATCTGCGTCCGCGGCAGATGGATCGTGGCACCGGCGACGAGCCGACCCGTCAGGTACTCCATCGGCGAGAGTGCCTTCGGGAGGTCGAGCGGGATCAGGCCGAGGTTGGGCAGCAGATGGTTGGAACACGTCGACGTGAGGATCACCGCGCGCGCCACCTCCGGCACGGTCTCGGGGAACTGCTGAGCCCAGGACAGGATGGTCATCCCGCCCATGCTGTGTCCGGCGATCAATGCCTTGCGCCCTGCGGGCACCACGGAGGTGAGGACGGACTGGAGATCCTGACCGAGCAGATCGGTACTGAGCTTCGTCTTGCCACGGGGCGATTCGCCGTGCCCGCGCTGGTCGTACGCGATCACGCGGAAGCGGTCGCAGAAGGTGTTGATCTGGGGATACCAGTACTTGGTGTTGCAGGTCCAGCCGTGGACCAGCACCATCAGCTCTCCGTCCGGGGGACCGTACGCGACGACGTTGATCGGGGTGCCGTCAGCGGCGATCACCTCGATGTGCTCGGGGTCCTGCGCCGGCGTGGCGAGCAGCGGGTCGGGCTCGTCTTCGATCGGGTCAGGTGCCTTCAGGGCCTCTCGCACGATCGATCCGAGGAAGGTGCCGGTGATCGCCGCACCGGCCGCGATCACTCCCACTCCTACCGCGGCACCGCCGACAGCCACTGATCGTGTGTTCATCTGTCCGATCTACCCATCTCTATGTGGAGCCGGACTCCGCCTGGACGCCGGCCTTCTCATCATCTGTTGCCATCATCAGTTCGGCACCGCGATCGAGCGCTTGGAGATCTCGGTGTCCATCGCCTTGCTGAACGCGACCTCGACGATGTCGTGCGCCATGGGCCGCACGGTGTGCACGAGTTCGGCCAGCCGGATCACTTCGCTCTCCTCGAGCTCGAGCGGCGACCCGTCCTCGAAGTACTTGTCGGTGACGATCGAGACGAAGCTTGCCGCGATGTCCTGCAGATCCTGCTGGACCCGCTCCCATCGCGTGAGCAGAACATCCAGATCGATGCCCGCCTTCACCAGGACCTCGGCGCCGGCCAGCACCTCGGGGTTGGTCACGGCGTAACCCGCACCCTCTTTGACCAGCAGTCCGAGACGCTGGCCGAGCGCGATGTTGCTGTCGGTGGCCCCGAGCCCTTTGCGGAGTTCGGAGATCGTGATGGTGGCCATCCGGCGGAAGTTCTTCCACCGGCTACCGCGTTTGGGCTCCCCTTCGAGGACGTGTTCCACCTTCAGCCCATACCGGGCGGCCATCAACAATTCGCTGATCGTGGCGAAGGTGTACCCGCGCTCGAGCATCTGCGAGATCACCTTGAGCCGGCTCAGATGTTCGGCCGAGTACCAGCCCGTGCGCCCCTTGATCTTTGGCGGCGGCAACAACCCACGGTCCTGATAGACCCTGATGTTGCGAACGCTGACGCCGGAGACATCCGCGAGTTCGTTGATCCGGTATTCAGCCATCCGCTCATTCTAGGTCGGGTCGTGATGCTTGACGGCGGAGGCGGGCCGGTATCGCCGGTTGTCGTCAGATGATTGCGGCCCGCTTGAGCAGCAGTTTGCCGGGGCCACCGATCAGACCGCACTCGTCGAGGAAGCGGATGGTCTTGGCAAAGCCGTCCCTGGTGCGGTCGCGGTAGTGCACATTGTTGCGCGCAGCCCGCTTGGCCTCGCGCTTGTCGAGGCCCGCGGCCTCGTACACCTTCGGGTTCACCAGGCTGTACATCACCAGGTACACGGTGACGGCCAACGAGAGCTGGGTCATGCGACGACGCATGGGGGTCATCTCGGCCGCGATGCGCACCGTTTCTTCGCGGGCGAAGCGGATGTGACGGGCTTCTTCGAGCACGTGGATCTTGCTCACCGTGCGTGTGACCGGTTGTACGCGATCGTCTTTCATGAAATCGCGTTGCATCATGTCGAGGATCTCCTCGGCGGCAAGGGTGCCACCGAAGGCCAGGGATCCCGACGCCAGCGCCTTGAAGGGCCGCGAGAGGAAGTTGACCCACCGGGGCCGCTCGTAGTTGGGGATACCGAAGACCTCTGCCGCCTTGGCGAACATGGTCGAGTGGCGGCACTCATCGGCGATCTCGGTGAGCGCGAACTGGAAGTGTGGGCTCGCCGGGTCCTGGCGGTAGGCGTCGCGGATGAGCATCTGCATGAGGATGAGCTCGAACCAGATGCCCGTGGCGCTGATGCTGGCGGCCTCGTGGTTGGTGAGGGTGATGCGCTGCTCTTCGGTCATCCGGTCCCACAGGTCCGTGCCGTACAGGCTGCACCACTCCGGGGTCATGCCGTAGAGACCGGGGACCACCTCGGCATCCCAATCGACCTCGATGAGCGGGTCGTAGGACTTGCGTGCGGCCGACTTCAACAACCTCTTGGCGATGTCCTGCCGGTCGTGCACGCGGTCGAGTCTGGACGCGGGTTCGACAATCATTGTCATCGCGGACTCCCTTCCAAAGGACGATGTGTGCTTAGGACCACAGTCCTATACGACACCGCCCATTGTCAAGGTTATTCGTCAATCAATGTTGTCATCGTTTGCGGAACCAGGACTGGTTCTGAATGGAGTCGACCCGGGGCCGCACGTCGACGATGTAGACGATCGCAGCGACCACAGCGATGATCCCGAGGAAGCTGATCGCGCCGAACAGCCAGATGATCAATGTGGCGGCCGCGAGGATGCTCACCCAGATCACCTTCGTCTGGCGGTCGACCGCCGGAAAGGCATCCGGCCGCTGAAGTGCGGCATGCACCAACGACACCGCCGCCGCGACTCCGGCCGCGACCGTCAACAGCAACAGGACAATGCTCTGCGCGTAACCCATGAAAGAGATGACATCCACGGTGGCAGCCTACTGTCCGGTTCGCCGAAGTTGGCGGTCGCGCCGAAGAAACACGGCGGCGGTGAGCCTGACGGCTCGTCAGTCGATGACTATCCGGTGGTCTTCTTGGCCGGAGCCTTCTTGGCCGGAGCAGCCTTCTTGGCGGGCGCCTTCGCTGCGGTGGCAGGTGTGGCGGCCTTCGCCGGGGCCTTCTTGGCGGGAGCTTTGGCCGGAGCCGGTTCCGTGGCGGCCGGCGTCTTCTGAGCCGCTTCCTTGGCCTCGGCGATCTTCTTGGCAGGTGAGTTCTTCGAAGCACGCGCCTTGATCTCAACCTTGCCGGCGGTGCCGTTGAGCTTGTCGGTGGCCTCGTCTGTGGCGTCCTCGATGGCCTCTTCGATGTTGGCCGAGGCGCGACCGGCGAGCTTCGCCGCGCGCTGGCCGACGGCCCGCGTCTGCGACGAGATGGTGCCGAGGGTGTCCTCGGTCAGGTCAACCGCGTCGTTGTAGACCTTCTCGGCGCGCGAGAGCTGTTCTCCGACAGCAGGAGCGGTGCGCAGGCGCTCGACGGTCTCTTCGCCGCGCTCGGCGAGCGAGTTGTAGATGCCGGTCGCGACCTCGATGTAGGCCTCGGCGACCTTGCGCAGCTCTTCAGGGGTGAACTTGGTGCGCAGCTCTTCCACGGTCGAGGGAACCTCTTCCGGCAGCGCCGTGATGCGCTCGCGGGTTTCCTCGATGCGGCTCTGCGCGGTGGTGCGGGTCTCTTCGAAACGCGCCTGTGCCTGCTCGGTGGCGGTCTCGGTGCGCTCGCGCAGCTGGGCGATCACTTCGTTGACCTGCTTGAGGGCGAGGTCTCCTGCGCCGACAGCGGCGTAGATCGGGTTGGCGAGATTGCGGTCTGACTTGGTCATGTGTTGTCTCCGGTATCTGAGGTTGGTGCTGATTGTGTTGTGTCCGTGTCGCTTTCGCTCGCAGCCCGGTTCTCTTTACAGAAGGACTCGTAGATCTCGAGCAACACTTGTTTCTGGCGTTCACTGATGGCGGTGTCGGCCATCAGCGCGTCGCGCATCGGACTCGCGGGCCGCTCTTCCAAGATTCCGGCCCGCACGTACAGCACTTCGGCAGACACGCGCAGCCCCTTTGCGATCTGGGCCAGTACGTCTGCAGAAGGTTTGCGCAACCCTCGTTCGATTTGACTGAGGTACGGATTGCTCACCCCCGCGCGCTCGGCGAGCTGACGCAATGACACCTCGGCGGCGATCCGTTGAGACCTGATGAAACTGCCTATGTCCTGGGCAGCGGTGGCAACGTTGGCACCGATGTCCTGGGCAATGTCCTGTGCCGCGTTCGCGACAACCGCCGTCACCGGTTCGTCCTCGGATTCAGCTGGTGTGGGAACCATTCGGCTACTCCTTCAGGCTTCGGTTCCCCATACTGCCACGTCTGCTAGCAATTGCAAGCAATCTGCTAATTCGTGATGGAGACCACAGCCGATCGCTGGTCAGAGGCGCGCCAGCCCTGCGGCCCCGTCTCGCCCGCTAGTGGAAGAGCAGCACGGACACGGTGTAGATGGTGAGGCCGGCCAGCGACCCCACCACGGTGCCGTTGATCCTGATGAACTGCAGATCCCGACCCACCTGCAACTCGATCTTCTTGCTCGTGTCGTCGGCGTCCCAACCACGGACCGTCTCGGTGATCACCGAGATGATCTCCTGCGAGTAGTTCTGCGAGACGTGCCGTGCCACGCGCACCATCCACTGATTCATCTTGTTCTGCAGCACCTCGTCGTCGCGGATGCGGACGGCCACCTGGATGATCGAATCGGTCAGTGTGGCCCGCAACGTCCCGTTGGGATCGGCCAGCAATTGCTCGATGAGCGCCTTGCCCGCATTCCAGGCGGTCGACGCCGCACCGGTGACCTCGTCGCGTTCGAGCATCTCGGTCTTGATCGCCTCGAGTTTCGCGATGGTCGCCGGATCGTTCTGCAGGTCGGTCGCGAGTTGGACGAGCATGGCGGTCATCGCCTGGCGCACCTGATGATCCGGATCCGACCTCACCTTGAAGGTGAACTCGACCAGCTCACGGTAGAGACGGTCCCCGACCAGTGAGTTCACGAACTTCGGGGCCCACGCGGGCCCGTCCTTGTCGATCACCCGGTCGATCAGATCCTGGCTGCCCAGAGCGAAGTCGTGGGCCCGGTCGCAGACCATCTGAATCACCGGCTCCAGCCGGTTCTCTGCGATCAATTGTTCGAGCACCCGCCCGGCCGGCGGTCCCCATTCAGGTTCGGCGGCCCAGCGCATTCCCGCCATGATCAGCTGCTCGATGTCCTCGTCGTCGAGCATCTCGGCAGCGAAAGCGATACCCCGCGCCGCTTCGGCACCCACCCGGGGTGCGTTCTTCGGATCGGCGAGCCATGACGAGACCCGGGTGGGCAGTGCCAGTTGCGACACCTTGTCTTCGATGACCTCAGGGGTCATGAAGTTGTCCTCGATGAAGTCGCCGAGCTGTTCGCCGATCTGGTCCTTCTTCTTCCGGATCAACGCAGTGTGCGGAATCGGAATCCCCAGTGGGTGTTTGAACAGCGCCGTCACCGCGAACCAGTCGGCGAGCGCGCCCACCATTCCGGCCTCGGACGCCGCGCGTACGTAACCCACCCAGGCAGCGACGTTGTCGCCGTCCCGATCCTCGATCCAGCGACAGAAGAAGTAGACGGCAGCGGCGAACAGCAGGAACCCGGTGGCCACCATCTTCATCCGGCGAAGCGCGGCCTTGCGTTCGGCGTCGGCTCCGCTGAGCCCGGCGATGGTCCGTTTCGGGGCCTCACCCGACGGTGAGGACGAAGGCCGACCGGCCGGAAGCTCACCGGGCAACCGATGGCGTCCACCCGGGTCGATGGCCGGCGGCGTCGCTGGAGTCGCATTCATTTGTCCAGTGTTACCCAAAGTCGGGGCACAGAATCGCGCCGGCGAAGGTGACTCGGCTCTCTTTGGGCGTTGCGCAGTGCCGGGGAACATAAGCTGGACGCGACCGCCCACGACCAGAAACGACTCCGCACCGATGTCACCACGTCCCAACCCCGCCGCCGCCGCGCGCGCGGCCGTTGCTGCCGCCGCTGTCGCGGCCAGCAAAGGTGTTGCGTTGCCTCAGGCGATCCGCCACCAGGTGGGTGCCGACGAGGCCAAACCCGACGGCCGCAAACGCCGGTGGGAAAGTCACAAGGAAGCCCGGCGCAGCGAACTGGTCGATGGCACCCTGGCTGCGGTACGCACCCTCGGCGCCGATGCCGGGATGGACGAGATCGCCCAGGAGATAGGCGTTTCCAAGACCGTCCTCTACCGGTACTTCACCGACAAGAGTGACCTCACCACTGCCGCGATGATGCGTTTCATCGAGACCGTCCTGGTGCCACGCCTCGGCAGTGCGATCAACGAGGACGTCGGCGAGTTCGAACTGACGCGGATGGTCATCTCGGTCTATGTGCAGACCGTTGCCGACGAACCGCAGATCTACTCGTTTGTGATGTCGGGCGGATCGGGCTCGGAGGTGGTGGCGGACTCCCAGAAGCTGATTGCCCAGATGCTCACGTTTGTCATGATCAACCGACTCGTGGAGCAGGGCTCGCAAACCGGTGGTGTCGAGACCTGGGCCTACAGCCTTGTCGGGGCCATCCAGCTCGCAGTGCATTGGTGGATGGTGGAGCACCGGCTGGGCAAGGAACAGCTGATCGACTACCTCACGATGATGGTGTGGTCCTCGATTGCCGGCATCACTGCAGCCGGGGGCTCGGCCGAGTACTTCAACTCCCTGGACCATCCCCTCCCGAAGGCGCCCGGCGCTCCGGAGTGACTGCTGTCTGCGATCGTTGTCGGGCGCCGGTGGCCGCGGGATAGGTTTGTCGGCATGGCTGAGCACGAGGACGACGGGGCCGGGTCCTACTCAGGTCCGGCGACGGTGACGATCGACGGGCACGAGCCCGCGCAGGTTCAGGTGGAGTTGTCGGGGCATTTCGATCCGCTGGCGGGTCGCTACGTCTGGGCCGGACGTATCCGCGGGCTCGCGCCGGCACTGCCCGCCGACGTGGTGATAGCCGCCGGAACCCGGGCCATCGTCGAGACTCCGGAAGGGGCGGGCGAGGGTGAGCTGTCCGCGGTGGACCTGTTCGGCGGTTTCACCATCACGGGCGTCACCGCTCCCCCGTTCGCGCAGCTACCCGACGACGTCGATCGCGACGACATCCACATCCCGGGGACGTCAACCGGAGAGGACATCCGGTGACCGAACGCGTGGCGCTGGTGACCGGCGCCAGCCGTGGCGTCGGCAAGGGTGTGGCAACGGCATTGGGGGCCTGCGGCTGGACCGTCTACGTGACCGCACGCGGTGGTGTGAAGCCGGATGAGCCACTGGGACAGACGGTATCGGAGATCAACGCGTCCGGTGGCGCCGCTGTCGGCGTGAGCTGCGACCACTCAGACGACGCCTCGGTGTCCGCCTTGTTCGACCAGATCTCGGCAGAGCATGGTCGACTCGACCTGCTGGTCAACAATGTCTGGGCGGCCCCGAAAGGGTTCGGCGGATTCAGCGACAAGTTCTGGGAGCGGCCAATCGGTGATTGGGACACCCTGATCACGGTCGGTTTACGGGCACACTACGTCGCCTGCGTGGAGGCCGCGAAGATCATGGTTCCGCAGGGCAGCGGCCTGATGATCAACATCTCGTCGTTCGGGACCCGCGGCCACCTGCATTCGGTGCTGTACGGCATGAGCAAAGCCGCCCTCGACAAGATGGCCTTCGACATGGGCCACGAACTCTCCGGCACAGGCGTGGCCGCGATCTCGTTGTGGCTGGGCCTGATCCAGACCGAGCTGCTGATGTCGCTGGGCATCGAGGAGTTCGCCGGTTTCCGGCTGGACGAGGCAGAACATCCTCAATTCGTCGGCCGCGTCATCGACCGTCTGTGGCGGGACCCCTCGTTGCCCGAGCGCAACGGCCACACCCTGGTGACCGCGGAACTCGGCGCGCAGTACGGGTTGGTGAACAACGACGGAACGCCACCGAAATCCCATCGCGAACCGTTCGGTGGGGGGCCACTGTTCCCGCCCGCCTGACCCACGCACGTCCAGCCGGTCAGTTCTTGACGCCGGCCTTCGTGGACTCGTACTTGTAGAACCCGTGCCCGGACTTCTTGCCGAGCCGGCCGGCCTCCACCATGCGCAGCAACACAGGGGGCGGGGCGTACAACGGTTCCTTGAACTCTTCGTACATCTTGTCGGCGATCGCCTTGACCGTGTCGAGACCGACGAGGTCACTCAGTTTGAGCGGACCCATCGGGTGGGCACAGCCGAGCACCATGGCCTTGTCGATGTCTTCCACCGTGGCAAATCCGCTCTCCACCATGCGAATCGCGGAGAGAAGGTAGGGAACCAACAGTGCGTTGACAACGAACCCGGAGCGATCTGCCGATCGGACCACTTCTTTGCCCAGGATGTCGCGGGCGAATTGCTCTGCGCGCGTGGTCACCTCGGGCGAGGTCATCAACGTGGTCACCAGTTCGACGAGTGGGAGCACCGGAACCGGGTTGAAGAAGTGCATGCCGATTACACGGTCGGCATTAGCTGTGGCCATGCCCAGCTTCATGATCGGGATCGAGGAGGTGTTGGAAGCGAGCACGGCATTCGGGTCGGTGACCACTTTGTCGAGCTGCTCGAAGATCTCGGTCTTGATCGATTCGTCTTCGATCACTGCCTCACACACCATCTGCCGGTCAGCGAAGTCGCCCAGATCGGTGGTGAACCGCAGCCGCGCGGAGGCCTGCTCCCGTTCGCGTTCGGTGAGCTTTCCGCTGCTCACACCGCGATCGAGGGATCGCAGGATGCGGGATCTTCCGGCGGCTGCGAGCTCGCGGGTCGTCTCGTACACCAACACGTCGGCGTGCGCCCGGGCACAGACCTCGGCAATGCCTGCGCCCATCTGACCGGCACCGATCACGCCGACCCGCGAAATCTTCTCGCTCACAACAAGCTCCTAAAAAACAACGAGCACAACATCTTTGAACCGAAAGAAATCATTGAACAAAGAACAACCAACACAAAAGGCGAGACGAGGGTAACCCTTGTGGGGTACGCCCAGAACTCACCTGAAAACGAGCAGGCGGCCCGCAACGGTAGTCGCGAGCCGCCCACTAGTTCGCTCAAGTTCCCGAGAGGGGGTCCAGTTCTAGTGGAATTGACCCTCTTCGGTGCTTCCTGCCAGCGCGGTGGTGCTGCTGGTGGGATCGACGGTGGTGGCGATGTTGTCGAAGTAGCCGGCGCCGACCTCACGCTGGTGCTTGACGGCGGTGAAGCCACGCTCGTCGGCGGCCTTGAACTCGCGGTTCTGCAGGTCGACGAACGCCGTCATCTGCTCGCGGGCGTAACCGTAGGCGAGATCGAACATGCCGTAGTTCAGCGAGTGGAAGCCGGCCAGGGTGATGAACTGGAACGTGAATCCCATTGCGCCGAGCTCGTTCTGGAACTTCGCGATCGTGGAATCGTCGAGGTGCTTGCTCCAGTTGAACGACGGGCTGCAGTTGTAGGACAGCAGCTGGTCCGGGAACTCGCTCTTGACGGACTCGGCGAACTTGCGGGCGAGCTCGAGATCGGGGGTGCCGGTCTCCATCCAGATCATGTCGGCGTACGGCGCGTAGGACTTGGCGCGCTCGATGCACGGCTCGATGCCGTTCTTGACGTGGTAGTAGCCCTCGGCGGTGCGCTCACCGGTGACGAACTTCTTGTCCCGATCGTCGACGTCGGAGGTGATCAGCGTGGCCGCCTCGGCGTCGGTGCGGGCGATGACCACGGTCGGAACGTTGGCGACGTCTGCAGCCAGGCGCGCCGCGCTCAGGGTGCGGATGTGCTGCTGGGTCGGGATGAGCACCTTGCCACCGAGGTGGCCGCACTTCTTCTCCGAAGCCAGCTGGTCTTCCCAGTGGGTGCCGGCGGCACCTGCGGCGATCATGGCCTTCTGCAGCTCGTAGACGTTCAGCGCGCCACCGAAGCCGGCTTCACCGTCGGCGACGATGGGAACAACCCAGTTGTCGACCGAGTTGTCACCCTCGACGCGGGCGATCTCGTCGGCGCGCAGCAGAGCGTTGTTGATGCGACGGACGACCGAGGGAACCGAGTTCGCGGGGTACAGCGACTGGTCCGGGTAGGTGTGGCCCGAGAGGTTGGCGTCGCCGGCGACCTGCCAGCCGGAGAGGTACACGGCCTTGAGGCCGGCGCGAACCTGCTGCACAGCCTGGTTACCGGTCAGGGCACCGAGTGCGTTGATGTAGCTGCCGTCACCCTGGGTGACACCCTCCCAGAGGATCTCGGCGCCACGGCGCGCGAGGGTCT
This sequence comes from Williamsia sp. D3, assembly GCF_000506245.1. Classification (NCBI taxonomy): domain Bacteria; kingdom Bacillati; phylum Actinomycetota; class Actinomycetes; order Mycobacteriales; family Nocardiaceae; genus Williamsia; species Williamsia sp. D3. Next base: position 99,514 of record NZ_AYTE01000016.1, read on the forward strand.
GCTCTTCGACCACAGAACCCTGGAGGTTCGCGACCGACTCCGCGCTGTAGTCGCGGGTGATGCCCTTCCAACGAGGGTTGGTGTCCCAGTCCTGCTGGATCTCTTCGGCAGTCCTTGGTTTTCCGACGGTGCTCATATCTCGCACTCCATTTTCGTTAGCTTGCTGGTGTAGTGGCCCGCTCCGGTGGGTCCGGAGCCCAGCCGAACCTGATCGGGGCAAATTAACAACTTCTTCACCCTGGCGAGGCGGTGCCTTAACCGAGAGTGCCACACACAAATCCGCAGGTCCACAGGTTGTCTCGTGTGAATTCGGGCCAGCTTTTCCCACGGTTTTGCAAACTTTGCGAAGATCAGGCTGTGAACCGGCCTGAATTAACTACTCTCCAGTACGCAAAAAGTACGCGCGTACTGGGATTTTGCTGCGGGGCCTCCCACTCGATTCCTGTGACCGCAAGCAACACTCAGCCCGCGCCGGCCACCGGCAGCAACGAAGATACGGTGACCACAATCACACACAGAACCGGACACGAGCTGTGCCCGGCCGATGCCACAGGGTCAGGCCGCAGCGCGAAGGACCGCGCGCTTGAACAAGTCCGAGAAGCCGAGGTCGCTCATCCCACCCTCGGACGAGATGGCCACCACTTGCACCGTTGTCCCGTCGACAACTGCATAGCCGGCCAAGGTCTGCTGGACGTCGGTACGGCCACCGGGATACGTCGTTGTCGCGGTCGACCTCACCAGCAACGACACTGACGTCGGCAACGGCGGCGGGCTCAGCCGCTGGTTGTCGGTCACCACCGTGGTGCCCGCAGTGCTCCCCTGGGTGATCGTGACGGTGACCCTGGCGCACGCGCCGGAGCTCGTTCGGACATCGGCGTCGATGTCTCGGACCGCAGTGGTCACGAGCTCGGTGATCGTGTTCCCGACCGGGGACTGGCGTGCCGACACCGCGGCGTTGCCCGCATCGAGTTGTTCGTTGAGATCGGCGTCCGCGGTGGGCCGGCACTGCGCCGGTTCGAACACGGCGGTCTGCGCCGCGGCCAGGGCGGCCGCATTCTGGTCGCGAAGATCGACGATCCCCAACTCAGTCGGTTGGTATCCGTCCGGGAACTCACGGGCGGGCAGCAACTTCTCCGCAAGACTCGTCGGTTCCTCCGACGACGACGATGCGGGCCCATCGTCTGTCGAATTGTCGCCGCATCCGGCACTGATCAGGCCCAGCACCGTCAGGACGATGACGCCTGCACCCGCTCGTCTGCGCAACACCCCCACAGATTAGACAGGTCAGACAGTGCCAGCGGCGACCACGTCAGCACGGCCGCCGCAGCGCATCCATCCGGACAACTCGCTGGTCGACCTCGTTCCGGCACACCTGCCGTCGGTCGCGAGCCGCCTACGCTAGAAGAATGCCCAAGACCTACGTCGGCGCCCGACTGCGACAGCTGCGCTCCGAGCGCGGCATCTCCCAGGTTGCCCTGGCGCAGTCACTGGACATCTCCCCGTCGTATCTCAACCAGATCGAGCACGACGCACGACCTCTGACCGCTCCCGTATTGCTCAAGATCAGCGAGGTGTTCGGCGTCGACACCTCGTTCTTCGATTCTCAGGACAATGCGCGACTGATCGCCGAGGTGCGTGAGGTGGTGATGGACGAGGACGTGGGCGCCAGCGCCGACGCTCAAGAGATCACCGATCTGGTTGCCAGCCATCCCGAACTCGCCAAGGCCATGGTGAACCTGCACCGCAGATATCGGATCGCCACCGATCAACTCGCCGCCGCAACCGACGACCGGGGCGACGGCAGCATGCGCGGTTCGATCAGCGCACCGCACGAAGAGGTGCGCGACTACTTCTATCAGCGTCACAACTACCTCCACGAGCTCGACACCGCCGCCGAGGAACTCACCACCCGCATGCGGATGCACTCAGGCGACATTCGGCACGAGATCACCGACAGACTGCAGACGGTGCACGGGGTACAGATCGTGCGACGCGTCGACCTGGGCGACACCGTGCTGCACCGATTTGACCCGGCCACACGACGTCTGGAGATCTCGGGGCACCTCTCGCAGGGACAGCGGGTGTTCAAACTGGCAGCCGAACTAGGGCACCTCGAGTGCGGCGACCTCATGCGTCAGATGGTCGACGAGGGCAACTTCACCTCGGACGAGGCCCGGCGGCTGGCCCTACTCGGGATGGCGAACTACTACGCTGCCGCCGCGGTGCTGCCCTATTCCCAATTCCACGGTGCCGCAGAGGATTATCGCTACGACATCGAACGACTGTCGGCGTTCTTCTCGGTGTCGTACGAGACGATCTGCCATCGGCTGTCCACTCTGCAGCGCCCCAACCTGCGCGGTGTGCCGTTCACGTTCGTGCGCGTCGACCGCGCCGGCAACATGTCGAAACGACAGTCCGCCACCGGTTTCCATTTCTCGAACAGCGGCGGCACGTGCCCGCTGTGGAACGTGTACGAGACGTTCGGCTCGCCGGGGAAGATCCAGATCCAGATCGCCCAGATGCCCGACGGTCGCAACTACCTCTGGGTGGCGCGCACCGTCGAGCGGCGGGCGGCGCGATTCGGCCAGCCCGGCAAGACTTTTGCCATCGGGCTGGGTTGCGAGCAACGTCATGCGGCGCGGCTCGTGTACTCCGACGGTCTCGAGATCGGTCCGCAGGCCAACGTGACCCCGATCGGTGCCGGGTGCCGGGTCTGTGAACGGGTCAATTGCCCGCAGCGAGCCTTCCCTGCGCTCGGGGTCAAGCTCGACATCGACGAGCACCGCAGCACCGTCTCGCCGTACCTGGTGCGCTGAACCCGAGCCGCCAGGACCTAGACCGGGTCGAGAATACGCCGCAGGAACTGCTTGGTCCGTTGGTGTTTGGGTGCGCCGACCACCTCAGCAGGTGGCCCCTTCTCCAACACCACCCCGCCGTCGGCGAACAGCACCTGGTCGGCGACCTTCTGCGCGAAGTGAATCTCGTGGGTCACCACGATCATCGTCCAGCCCTGTGCAGCAAGGTCTTTCATCACCCCGAGCACCTCCCCCACCAGCTCGGGGTCCAGAGCTGACGTGGGCTCGTCGAACAGCATCAGTTTGGGCTTGAGTCCAAGCGCTCGGGCGATTCCCACGCGCTGCTGTTGACCTCCGGACAGCTGATGCGGGTACTGGTCGCGCTTGTCGGTCAGGCCGACTTGCTCGAGCAATGCGTTGGCCTCGGCGATGACCTCGTCGCGCGGGCGCTTCTGCACGATCGTCGGGCCTTCGATGATGTTCTCCAGCACTGTCTTGTGCGGAAACAGATTGTGTCCCTGGAACACCATGCCCGACTGCGCCCGGTACCGGGCCAGCAGCGGCTTTGCGACCGGTGCGTCGAAGTCGACGGCGACGTCGGCGATGGAGACCTGGCCGCCGTCGGGGATGTCGAGTGCGTTGAGCGAGCGCAGGATGGTCGTCTTGCCTGAGCCGGACGGGCCGATCAGCGTGGTGACCGATCCGGTTGCAACCGTGAAGTCGATGCCCCGGAGCACGTGGTTGTCGCCGAATGATTTGGAGAGACCGGTGACGGTGACCAGGTCGCCGGTGGGCTGGGATTTACGGAGATCGGTCATTTGGCCACAAACCTGTCCAGTCGGAACTCGAGGCGTCCCTGCGCAAAGGACAGTGCAAGGCACACAATCCAGTAATACAGGGCGGCGGTGCCGTAGAGGGCGAAGTACTCGAAGGCGGGGGCTGCCGCGATCTGCGCGGTCCGTAGAAGCTCGGTCACCAGGATGGTCGAGGCCAGCGATGTGTCTTTCACCAACGAGATCAGAGTGTTGGAGAGGGGCGGAACAGCCGTGCGCAGAGCCTGAGGCAAGATGATGCGTCGGAGGGCGGTGGTGTAGCCCATCCCGATCGTCTCCGCGGCCTCCCACTGGCCCTTGGGAATGCTGCCGATGGCGGCCCTGATGATCTCGGCAGCGTAGCCACCGACGTTGAGGCTGAAAGCAATTGCCGCGGCCGGGAACGGATTGATGAGGATGTTCAATTCGGGCAGTGCGTAGAAGATGATGAAGAGCTGCACCAGCAACGGGGTGCCTCGGATCAGGGATATGTAGATCCGGGCCACCGAGGAGATGGCCCGGTTCCTCGACATCCTCGCCAGTGCCACGCCGAGCGCGATGACCAGTCCGAAGAAGAAGCTGATCGCCGTCAGCGGGATGGTGACGGTGATGGTGGCCTTGGCCATCGGCCAGAGGTTGTCGGCGATGAGTTCCCACGTGCTCGGTGCTGTCTTCTCCTCGGCCGTGCCGGCTGCATTGGCGTCGAGATAAGTCTGCGAGATCTCTTCGAGGGTTCCGTCCGCCCGGAGCTCGTCCAGCGCGCCGTTGATGTTGTCGAGCAGTCCGCTGTCCTTGCGGGCGGCAAACGCCTGCTCAGAGCGCTCCCCGATGTTCGCAGCGATCTTGATGCTGGTGTCGCCGGTGGTGGCCTGATAGGCGAGCACCGAGGGACTGTCGTTGACCGTGGCCTGCACGCGGCCCTGGTTGAGCAGTTTGATCGCGGGGGTGAAACCGTCCACCGACTCGACGGTTGCCCCGGCGTCTCGTGCCACCCCGGCCCAGTTGCTGGTCTCCGTCTGCGCGGTGGTCTTGCCCCGGAGGTCGGCCAGCGACGTGATGGACGTGTCGTCGGCCTGGGTGACGATCACGCCCTCTCCGATCGCGTAGGGCTCCGACAGGTCGTATTTCGCCTTGCGCTCGTCGGTGATGGTGACCTGATTGGCCACCACATCGAAGCGGTCGGCCTCGAGGGCGGCGAAGATCGAGTCGAAGGGCACCTCGACGAACTCCACCCGCAGACCGAGCTTGTCGCCCACGGCCTTTGCGACGTCGACGTCGTAGCCGACCAGTTCGCCGGTCTGGGAGTCGTGGTAGCTGAAGGGCGGGTACGTGCCCTCGGTTCCCACCCGCAGCACACCTGATTTCTCGAGTTCGGCAAAACCACCGACATCGCCGCCGCCGCACCCGGCAAGAACGGCCATGGCCGCAAGCGCGGCCCCGACCACGATCAGTATCCGACGCACGAGTCGCTCCACTCCTCGATCATCAAGCCGCCCCGATCAACTCTGCCCGAAAGCCCCGCTCGGCGACCACTCAGGTGCACCGAATGCCGGCGACGCTTTCAGGATCTCAAATGATTGTGTGCGACTCGGGTCGGCGGCACTCCGATAGGTTGGCTTGGTGAGTTCACAACGGATCGACCCCGGAAACCTTCGTCAGCTCGGACCGTTCAACTGGGTGATCAGCAAGGGTGCCGCGCGCACCCTCGGCCTGTCGGACATGCACCTGTTCTCCACGCTGGGCCGCGGCAAGGGCCTCTTTCGTGGATGGCTGCACTATTCGGCGAAGATGATGCCGTTCGGCTCACTCGCTCGGCACGACACCGAACTGGTGATCATCAGAACCGCTCATCTACGCACCTGCGAGTACGAACTCGACCATCACAAGCGTCTCGGCAAGCGAGCAGGCATCGACGAGGCGGAGTTCTCGCGGATCCTCCAGGGGCCGGACGCGGGATGGTCGGGCAAAGAACTGGCGCTGCTGCGCGCGGTCGACGAGCTGGTGGGTACCAAGGACCTGAGCGACGTGACGTGGAAAGAGCTGTCGGCGCATCTCGACGACCGCCGACTCATCGAGTTCGTCCTGCTCGTCGGTCAATACGATTCGCTGGCCACCACGATCGGAACGTTGCGTATCGAGCGTGACCATTGAGCGCCGCCACCGACAAGGTTCGCGGCATGCTCGACCCGGGGCGGGTGCCCGGGCCCATCGACGACAGCCCGGGTTACCTCGACCTCCTGGGGCCGCCCGAGCCCGCTGCGAGCACCAGCTTGTCGATCATGCAGAACCCGGTGTTCGCCACCATCTATGAGCGGGCATGGCGGCCGGTGTTCACCCGACTGTTCAGCCTGGGCGGCACGTCCACAAAAGAGTTCGACCGGCAACTGGTTGCGCGTCTGGGCCGCGCCGGCGACCGCGCCATCCTCGATGTGGCATGCGGCCCCGGCAATTACACCCGCACACTGTCCGATCAGCTGACCGGAGAGGGAGTGTGCGTGGGTCTGGACTTCTCGGTTCCGATGATCGAACGGGCGGTGCGCACCAACAGCGGTCCGCGAGTGGCATACATACGCGCCGACGCACACGAAATACCTTTTCCCGACGGCACTTTCGACACCGTCTGCTGCCTGGCCGCTCTTTACCTCGTTCCCGACCCCGGTGTGGTGCTCGATGAGCTCGCCAGGGTGACGGCGCCGCAGGGCGAGGTCGCGGTCTTCACCTCGCTGCGCACCCCACTCACATCGCTTCCGGGTGTGTCGTTGGTCGCCGGCCGGAGCGGCTACCACCTCTTCGAGCGGAACGAGGTGACCGACCGACTGCGGGCAGCCGGTCTTGTCGACATCGAACAGACCGTCACCGGCCAGGCCCAGTACGTCACTGCGCGCAAACCCGGCTGAACACCTCGAGCGCCGGGACAACGGGGTCAACTCAGAGCGTGAAGGTTTTTCGCCGTCGGTGACTTCTCGACCGACTCGGGATCAGGGTCCGTCCCCAGCAGCCGATCGGCCGTACCGGAGGTGGTGACGGTGAACCAATAGTGCTCGTTCTTGTAGTGATGAAACCGGTGGTTGCGCCACGTCGCCTTGTACAGACGGCTTTTCGGCTTGTAGTCGGTATGGATCAGATAGTGCGTCCACTCGTAGACCAGCCCCAGCGCACCCAGCGTGGTCAGGAATGTCAGTCCCAGCCCGAGCGGTCCGAACGCGAAGACGCCGATCAGGACTGCGACCGGGATCACGACGCAGAGCACCTGCCACGGAATGAAGATCAGCGGTATGTTCCGCGGATCCCGGTGGTGTTCACGGTGTTTGCGCGAGAGCAGCGAATCGACCTTCAGCGGACCGACCGATCTCGGGCGCCAGTGGAGAACACCGATATGAATGATCCACTCCGCCAACGGGAACGACGCGACCATCACCGCCGGTATCACTGCATCGGTCCACTGCCAATCGGCCACCAGCACGCGGACTGTACCGGAACCGACCAACAGCACCGTGATCATCCACGGTGTGGGATGTCGCACGAACTCGCCGAACGCGGCCCCGAGGGTCAGTCCACGGCGAGTGCTCGATCGCCCCTGCTCGTCTTTACGAACCCGGTCGTGGGCTCGACGGTCAGATGTCATCGGTGTCCTCCGCATCGCTTTCTCCCTCGCGCAGCAAGGTCTCCATGTCTCCGAACGCCGACATCAAGATCGATGTGGCGGGTGCGAGAAGGGTGGCGGCCGCCTGGGTGGCCGCCGCAGGATCGCGATCCGCGATCGCCTCGACGATCGCGTGATACCCGTCGGCGTTGCCGACTTCGTCAGCCAGTGCCACCGCGAACGCTGCCAACGCCGGTTCGTAAGCGGCCCGCATGGTGTTGTACAAGAGCCGGAAGGTGATCGAATCGGCACCGTCGACCACCGCGTCCCAGAAATCTAGCGCCGCAACCTGTTGGGCCACTGGCTCTGCGGTGTCGGCGAGCTTCTGCGCCGCCGACCGCGCCGCGGCTATCTGGCTGGCGTTTGCACGCTGGGCAGCCAGTTCGGCCACTTTGGGTCCGATGTGCGCCCTGGCCTCCACCACCGAGCGGGCCACGGATACATCGAGTTCGCCTCCTCGAAAGAGCAGTCGCGGAAGCAGATCGAGCCCGCCGAACCTTCTGACGTCCTGGACCGTGGTGCCCCCACCCTGCCGGATGGTGACCAGACCGGCCGCGGCCACACGCTTCATGGCCTCACGAATCGCGGGTCGCGACACTCCCAGCACTCTGGCCAACTCCCGCTCGCTGGGCAGGTTCTGGCCTGCGGGCAGATCCCCGCTGAGCACTCCGTCGACGATCTGTTCGTACACGTCTTCGGGCACGCTGCGATGTTTGATCGGTTCGAACGGCATGGTCCGACGATAGAAGCGCTCTGGTTATTGGTCAAGTGGTCTTACCAATATCGGTGGGCTAGCGTGAGCCCATGACCGACCGAACCCACGTCCACGCGTTCACCGACGACGCACTCGGCGAACACGACGCCACGTCACTGGCCGCAGCGATCGCCGCAGGTGAGATCAGCGCGCGCGAGGCAGCCGACGCCGCCATCGCCCGCGCGGAGAAGGTGAACCCCGCACTCAACGCGATCGTGGTGACGGACTACGACCGCGCGCGCACTGCTTCCGAACGGCCTACCGGCGGGGTTTTCGCTGGGGTCCCGACTTTCATCAAGGACAACACCGATATCGCAGGCCTGCCGACGGGCCACGGTTCCGAAGCCGTTCACCCGAAGGTCAAGGCCACCACGGAGCCGTACGCCGAGCAATACCTGTCAACGGGCATGACGATGCTCGGTAAGACCACCCTGCCCGAGTTCGGCTTCAACGCGACCACCGAATTCCAGCACCTGCCGCCCACCCGAAATCCGTGGAACACCGCGTATTCCGCCGGTGCCTCATCCGGCGGGTCGGCCGCCCTAGTTGCTGCAGGCGTGGTGCCGATCGCTCACGCCAACGACGGCGGCGGGTCGATCCGTATCCCGGCTGCCGCATGCGGATTGGTCGGCCTCAAGTTGACGCGCGGCCGCGAGGTGCAGTCGCTGCAGGGCAAGCAGATGCCGGTCGACATCGTGTCGAACAACGCGGTGACCCGTACCGTGCGCGACACCGCTGCGTTCGTCGCAGCAATCGAACAGTTCCGGCCCGCCGCGAAGTTGCCCCGCGTGGGCAAGGTGGAAGGCCCCTCCGAGCGGCGTCTGCGGATCGGATTGATCACCGATTCCATCGCAGGCGAGCCCACCGACGCAGAGACCAAATCGGCCGTCGACGACGCGGCAGCGCTGCTGGCATCTCTGGGTCACGACGTCCGCGACATCACGATTCCCACCGATCAGACCTTTGTTCGCGACTTCATCCACTACTGGGCTCTGATGGCTTTCTCCACCCAGCATTTCGGCGGTCGGGTGACCGGCTCTCCGTTCGACAAGTCGAAGACGGACTCGCTGACCAAAGGCCTGGCGCGGCAATTCGTTCGCCGGCCATGGCTGACGCCGTTGTCGATCCGTGGCCTCAAGAAAAGCGAGCGCCAGTACCGCGAGGCATTCACCGACCTCGACATCGTGCTGTCGCCGGTTCTCGGGCACACCACCCCGGAGCTCGGATACCTCTCCCCCGCAGCCGGATTCGACGTGATGTTCCCGCGTTTGGTCAACTACGTGAGTTTCACCCCGTTGAACAACGCCGCCGGTGGACCGGCCATGTCACTACCGCTGGGTCGCACCACCGGCGGTTTGCCCATCGGCGTGCACTTCTCGGCGGCACATGGTGACGAACGAACCCTGCTGGAGTTGGCGTTCGAGCTCGAGGCAGCGCGTCCCTTTGCCCGTATCCAGGACCAGGTGCAGGCAACCGGCTGAGCCACCTCAGCAACCCGGAGGGCGACTAGCTCACACTTGCCAGGGCGAACGGCAGCACCTCGCTCGCACCGGCCCGGCGTACCTGGCGTGCGGCCATCGTCAAGGTCCATCCGGTGTCGGCGATGTCGTCGACCAGCAGCACCGGCCCCGCCACTTCGGAGAGCACTGCCGGGTCTGGATCGACCCACGACTCGGCAAGTGCGGCAACGCGATATGCGGAGTTGGCGGCAGTCACCGGCCGACGGTCGGGCGCGTACCGCAGCGTGCCGAGATTGGTCAGCCGGCCCAGTTCCGACAAGCGGTCGGTGACCGAACCGATCAGGATCGGGTGGGTGTCAGAGTCGAGCCCCATGATGGCCGTGGGCCGGTTCTGCCACGGCCAGGCTGCCAGAACTGCGACAGCCGCCTTGATCACCTCGTCCGGGGCCGGAGCGTCCGGCTCGTCGAGCAGCCGGCGCAGGCGCGCGCCCCAGCCCAGGTCGGTGAGACGGCCGATGACCCGGCCCATCTCGGGACCGTCTTTGATCTTGCCGGACAGCTCCACACCGAGCTTCTTCATTCCCGACGGCCACTGCTTGCGTGGGGCCAGTTCGACGCCCGGCCGTTGCAACTGGTCGCGGGCCGCATCCAGTGCTGCCCGGTCGACGTCGGCCGAATAGCGTTGTCCGGCACAGTTGTCGCACCGTCCACACCTGCTGCCCGACTCCAGTTCGGGGTCGTCCAATTGTTCCCGCAGGAACGCCATCCGGCACCCGTTGGTGTCCTGGTAGTCGAGCATCGCCTGCTGTTCGCGGCGACGTGCCTGCTCGAGCTTCTCGTACCGCGCCTCGTCGTACGTCCAGGGCTGGCCGGTACCCAGCCAGCCGCCCTTGACCCGCCGAACCGCCCCGTCGACGTCGAGTACCTTGAGCACCATCTCCAGCCGCGACCGCCCGAGGTCGACCAGCGGCTCCAACGCAGGTGTCGATTGTGGTCGCTCGGTGTCGAGCGCCTCGATGACTCTGCGCACCAATGCTTCCGGGGGAAAGGCCACCGACGCGAAGTAGCGCCAGATCTCCTGATCTTCGCTGCCCGGCAACAGGATCACCTCGGCGCTCGCCGTGGAGCGGCCCGCTCGGCCGACCTGCTGGTAGTAGGCGATCGGCGACGACGGCGCGCGAGGTGGACGACAAAGCCGAGGTCCGGCTTGTCGAATCCCATGCCGAGGGCCGAGGTGGCCACCAAGGCCTTCACCCGATTGGCGAGCAGGTCGGCCTCGAGCTGTTCCCGCTCGGCCGCGTCGGTGGATCCCGTGTAGGCCGCAACCTGATGGCCCATGTCGGTGAGCAGTGTTGCCACATCGCGGGCCGCCGAGACGGTGAGCGTATAAATAATGCCCGATCCTTCGATCGAACCGATGTGTGCGGCAAGCCAAGCCACCCGCTCGGCCGAGGTCGCGACCTTCACCACCGACAGGTGCAGCGACTCGCGGTCGAGGCCACCGCGCAGCACCAGCGTGTCGCCGCCACCCACCCCGAGCTGGGCGGCCACGTCGTCGACCACCCGGTCGTTGGCGGTCGCGGTGGTGGCGAGCACCGGCACGTCCGTACCCAGTTCGGCAACCAGTGTGCGGATCCGCCGGTAGTCAGGCCGGAAGTCGTGGCCCCAGTCCGACACACAATGCGCCTCGTCCACCACTACGAGCCCGGCGTCGGCGGCGAGTGACGGGAGCACGTTGTCGCGGAAGTCGGGGTTGTTCAAGCGCTCCGGACTCACGAGGAGGACGTCGAGGTCACCTTCGGCCACCCGCTGGTGGATGTCGTCCCATTCGGTGACATTGCCCGAGTTGATGGTCGCGGCCTTGACACCGGCCCGCTCTGCCGACGCAACCTGGTTGCGCATCAGGGCCAACAGCGGCGAGACGATGACCGTGGCGCCGCGACCCTCGGCGCGCAGGAGTTTGGCAGCGATGAAGTAGACGGCGGATTTTCCCCAGCCCGTACGCTGCACCACCAGTGCGCGGCGTCGCTGCACCACCAGCGCCTCGATCGCGGTCCACTGGTCGTCGCGCAACGTCGCGGCCGGGCCTGCCAGTTGCTCGAGGATCTCCTGGGCCTGCGCGCGCGTGGCTGTGGTTCCGGTTCCCGTGGTCATTGCCCCATCGTGCCCTGCTTCTACGACAACGCCTCTATCGGCGCCAGATCACCCGCCGACCGTGCCCAAACGCCCGTCGACCGGGCCTAAAACCCCGCCGACCGTGCCCAAACACCCGTTGACCGGGCCCAAAAGCCCGCCGACCGGGCCGAAATACCCGCCGACCGTGCCGAAACGCCCGTCGACCGGGCCCAAGTTCGCATCGAACGGTGACTCCTGAGCGGTAGCCCGGAAGTCGTCACGGCCTATCGGAGGAACCAGCAGGCCGGCGATGACGTCCATGCGAAATGACACTTGGAGATCGACCATTCTGGGGACCGGATGCTGCTCGTACGGGCGGAATCTCGAAGGCCCTCGTAGACAGGGAGTTTCGGCGGATGCATCGCGGTGTCCGGATCAGTCCGGCCAAGAAGCTGGGCCCTTTGGACGGTATTCAGGGGGCGGTCCTTCGCGCGGGCCCAGGGGCCGTGGTCTTCGGTTTGTCGGCCGCATTCCTGCACGGCGTCAACTGGTACGACGACGAATCGCCGATCGAGATCTGCAGGAACTCGACCGGCCAGGGACGTCATCGAGGTGGTGTTCGCGTACATCGCTCTGATCTGGCGCCCACCGATGTCACAACGATCGACGGACTGAGGGTCACGAACCCGATCCGGACTGCGTACGACCTGGGCCGACGGCCACCCAGGTGGCGAGCCCTCGGTCATCTCGACGACCTGGTCAAGTCGACCGGTCTCGACGTGAAGGCTCTGTGGCGTTACGTGGCCGACCATCCCGACACCCGAGGTATCCGACAGATTCGGGCGCTGATCCCACACATTGATCCGGCGTCCGAGTCACCTCCTGAGAGCTGGATGCGCTTGCTCATCGTCGAAGGCGGATTGCTGCGGCCGGAATCGCAAATCGTCGTACACGACTCGGACGGGGTGGCGTTCGCACGTCTTGACCTCGGGTATCGACGATTCAAACTCGGCATAGAGTTCGACGGCGCCGAGTTCCACAGTTCGACCGAGCAGAAGCACCACGACGAACAGCGGGATCGCCGACTTGCCAGGTTGGGATGGACGATCATCCGGGTCACCGCAGAACGTCTACGCGAGTATCCCCAAGATCTTGTTGATGAGATCGAGACCGCGCTGCGTGCCTGCGGCGCTTACCGCTGACGGTTCGTCGGCCCGGTCGACGGCAGTTTCGGCACGCTCGACGGGAGTTTCGGCACGGTCGGCGGGGGTTTCGGCACGGTCGGCGGGGGTATCGGCACGGTCGGGGCTACATGTTGCGGTAATCGCGTGTGTACATCCGCGGACCGCGACGGGCGGGCATCGGCATGTACAACTCGATGAGCCGGATCACCCGATAGCGATGTCCCGCATAGGGTTCGAGCAGTTCCAGCATGCGGTCGTCGTCGATCGCCTCACCGATCAGCGTATGGCCCACCTGGGAGGGGATGTGATAGTCCCCGACCGGTACCGCGTCGGCATCCCCGACCGCGCGAACTCTCGTTTCGGCGGCCGTCCACGGCCCGACCCCTCGGAGCAGGTGGAGTTTGTCGGCCTTGCGTTCAACGTCGTAACCCGCGGCCCGGACGATGGTCTTGCGCCGGGCCGGTTCGGCACCGCTGGCGTGCCACTCCCACTGCGGGATCTCGCGCCACACCTGCTGCGGCGGCGGCACCTTCATGCTCGGCGAGCCGGGCGCGGGTTCGCCGTACTTGCGCACGATGTACCGCCAGGCCCGCCAGGCTTCGCGGCCGGTCACCTTCTGCTCCAGGACGGCTGCCGCAAGCGCCTCCCACACCCGGTCGGTGCGGCCGATGCGCAGCCCTTGACCCTGATGTGCCAGCCCGGCGATCACATCGTGATGCGCGACGAACTCGTCGGCGTTGTCCTCGCTGCCCAGCATGCGGGGCATCTGGTCGAGCAACCACCCTGCGCCGGGCCCCCACGCCCTGCCGATCACCGACTCGCCCCGCCGCGACACGGCCAGTGTGCCGGGCCCGTCGGGAGTGTGAATCGCCCGCCAGATCGACCCGTTCGGGGCGTACTTGAACGACGGATCACCGCTACCGCGACGATGCAGACTCAAGGTCGCACGAATGTTCAACGGCCCCTGCGGAATCCACTCGCGGGACAAAAGCGTGGGACCCGGCGAGATCTCGCCGGGCCCTACGATCGACATGAGATGTCTAGAGGTTGATCATGTGCCCGATGGCACCGTGGAAGGTTTCCTGCATCGCCTCGGACATCGTCGGGTGAGTGTGCACGTTCCGCGCCAGCTCGGTTGCCGTCAGATCCCACTTCTGGGCCAGCGTGAGCTCGGGCAGCATCTCTGAGACGTTGTCGCCCACGAGGTGCCCGCCGATCAGCTCACCGTGGGTGTTGTCGGTGATGAGTTTGACGAAGCCGGTCGGCTCGCCGAGCCCCTGCGCCTTGCCGTTCGCGGTGAACGGGAAGGTGGACACTTTGACGTCGTAACCTTCTTCTTTCGCCTGCTCCTCGGTCAGTCCGAACGAGGCGACCTGCGGCTGGCAGAAGGTGGCGCGCGGCATCATCCGATAGTCGTCGATGATCATCGTCTCGGCGCCGCCGATGGTCTCGGCGGCCACCACACCCTGCGCTTCGGCGACGTGCGCCAGCATCAGCTTGCCGGTGACATCGCCGATGGCGTAGATGCCGTCGACGTTGGTCCGCATGTGATCGTCGATCGCGATGGCGCCACGATCGGTCGTCTCGACCCCCGTCTTGTCGAGGCCGTAGCCGTCCAGACGCGGTGCAAAGCCAACCGACATGAGCACCTTGTCGACGGTGAGCTCCCCGTCTTTGTCCTTGGAGTCGGTGTACTTGACGACCACCTGCGAGCCCTGGTCATCGATCGACTGCACCCGGGTGGAGGTGAGGATCTTGACTCCGAGCTTCTTGTACGCCTTGGCGAGTTCCTTCGACGAGTCCTTGTCCTCGTTCGGCAGAACCCGATCGAGGAACTCGACGATGGTGACATCGACCCCGTAGTTCGCCATCACGTAGCCGAACTCCATACCGATGGCGCCGGCGCCGACGATGACGATCGAGTCGGGCAGCTCACGCGTGAGGATCTGGTCTTCGTAGGTGACCACGTTCTCCGACAGCTCGACGCCGGGAAGAAGTTTCACGGTGGCGCCCACCGAGATGATCACATTGTCGAACGTGATCTCGCGGTCGCCGACCTTTATCGTCTTCGCGTCGGTGAACTCCCCGAAACCGTCGATCTCGGTGATCTTGTTCTTCTTCATCAAGAAGTGAACGCCCTTGACCATCTTGTCCGCGACCTGGCGGCTGCGGTCGAACGCAGCACCGAAATCGAAGGTGACGTCGCCGGAGATCCCGAAGATCTTGGCCTGATGATTGAAGACGTGCGCGAGTTCTGCGTTACGCAGCAACGCCTTGGATGGGATGCATCCGACGTTGAGGCACACCCCGCCCCAATACTTCTCTTCGATTACTGCGGTTTTCTGTCCGAGTTGCGCCAGCCGGATCGCGGCGACGTAACCTCCCGGACCTCCGCCGAGGACAACTGTGTCAAAGTGTTCAGCCACGACGTCCACCCTACGTCGCCGCACCTGCGGGCGCTGACGGATACCCCTAGTCGGAGCCGTCTTCGTTCAGAGCGAACAAGCGCGGCCACAGCGGGCGTTCAGCACGTCGGGATCCACAGCCAACGGTCAGGACGCTTGGGCATGTCGGCGTCGTCGGTGTCCGCGACCGCGTCGTCGACACCGGGGTCGAACGGGAGATCGGTCACAGACCGGCGTTGCTCGTCGTCCCGACCGTCCTGCCCTCGATCTCGCTGTGAACTCATCTGCATGCTCCTGCTGGGTGCGCGTGCGGCACATCGCCCTGTGTCCACGGCCGTTCGCCGACACCATGAAATCGTCTCAGCAAGGATTCGGTGCCCGGCGGCACACGGATTGAATCATCAGGCAAAGCCAACTAGAACGTGTTCTTGTTTGCGATCCCAAACCGCGCTACCGTCCCAAGGGTGCAGCCCACACCGTTCGAACCAGCCTCGCTAGGTCCCCTGCGACTGAAGAATCGTTTGATCAAGTGCGCCACCTTCGAAGGCGCCACGCCTGAGGCACTGGTCACGCCCGAGTTGATCGAGTTCCATCGGGAAGTGGCAGCCGGCGGGGTCGCGATGACAACAGTTGCCTACTGCGCCGTGTCGCCCGAGGGACGCACCGACCGCCACCAGATCTGGATGCGACCGGAGGCAATGCCCGGGCTACAGAAGCTGACCGAGGCGATTCACGCCGAAGGCGCCCTCGCCGCAGCTCAATTGGGTCACGCGGGGCCAGTGGCCAACCCCATCTCCAATCAAGCCAAGGCCCTGGCGCCGTCGCGGATTCCCGCGCCGATGGGCATGACCCTGTGCCGCAAGGTCACCACCGACGACATCGCATCGATGCTCGTGAAGTTTCGCCGCGCGGCCCGGATAGCGGTGGACAGCGGTTTCGACGGCCTCGAGATCCACTTCGGCCACAACTATCTGGCCAGCAGTTTTCTCAGCCCACTGCTCAACCGTCGCCACGACGAGTACGGCGGATCCCTGGTGAACCGCGCCAGGTTCTGCCGCGAGATCGCCGAGGCGGTACGCGATGAGGTCGGCGATGAGGCCGCGGTGTGGGCGAAGCTCAGCATGTACGACGGCTTCCCCGGGAGTCTGCAGGTCGATGAAGCGTGCCAGGTAGGCAGACTTCTCGAATCCGACGGGCACCTCGACGCCCTCGAACCGACCGCGGGCAGTTCTCTTCTCAATCCGATGTATCTGTTCCACGGCGATGCTCCCCGCAAGGAGTTCGCCGCCTCGTTCAAGGGCGTGATGCGGTGGGGGCTCAAGGCCGTCGGCCCCTTCTTCCTCAAGGAGTACGACTACCACCCCGGCTACCTCCTGCCGCTCTCCCGGCAGTTGCGTGAGGCCGTCTCCATGCCGCTGATCCTGCTCGGCGGCATCACCGACCGCGCCTCGATGGACACGGCCATGGCGGAAGGCTTCGAGTTCGTGGCGATGGGCCGCGCGCTGCTGCGCGAACCCGATCTGCCACTGCGCATCGAAGCCGATCCGTCGACGGTGTCGCAGTGCATCCACTGCAATCTGTGTATGCCGACCATCTACTCCCATACCCGGTGTCCCATCCGCACCGGTGAACGGGTTGCGCACGGCAATGTCGTGGCACCGGCCTGACGCTCACGTGAGTCGGGCGAGCCGGGCCAGGAGATATGCGCGTTCGGCCGGGTCGGTTGTCAGCGAGATCGCCTTGTCGTAGGCGGCCGCCGATTCATCCGCGCGTCCAAGTTGTTCGAGCAGATGAGCCCGGGTCGACCACGCCGGCTGAAAGTGGCCGGTCGTGTCGCCGAGGTCGTCGAGCATGGTCAGGGCAGCCTGCGCGCCATCGACCTCGGCCGTGACCGCTGCCAACGCGACGACACCCCCGAGGGTCGGCGCCACGGCACGCAAGACGCGGTACAGATCCCGGATGGCCGGCCAATCCGTCGTCCCAGAGACCCTTCCAGCACAGTGCAGCGAGCTGATCGCCGCTTCCAGCTGGAAACGTCCGAGCTCTCCGATGCGGTGCGCCGCGTGGAGATGCGAGATCCCGCGATCGATCAGGTGCTGGTCCCACCGGGTCGTGTCCTGCTCGGCCAGCGGCACCAGCCGACCGCGGACGTCGAATCTGGCCGGCAACCGGGCACTCGACAAGTTGATCAGAGCCGCGAGGCCGTGGGCTTCGGCGTCGTCGGGCACCAGTGCGCTGAGGGTCTCGGCGAGGTGGAGCGCCTCGGCGGTCAGCGAGTCGCGTGTCGCCGTGCCCGCGCTGTGCCAGTCGATGGCAAACGCGCCGTAGACGCCTTCGAGCACTGCCGCCATCCGTGATGGCAGCGCTGCCGCATCAGGTATGACAAACGGAATGCGCGCCGCTTTGATTCGCCGTTTGGCACGTACCAGCCTGGCCGCCATCGTGGGGGTCGGCACGGAGAACGCACGACCGATTTGATCGGCGGTGAAACCGAGCACCGTGTTCAGCATGAGTGGCGTGTGTATGGCGGTGTTGATCGCCGGATGAGCGCACACCATCATCAGGGCAAGCCGGCGGTCTTCGATCTCGTCGGGATCGATGTGGTCGATGTGGACCTGGGCGTCGCGAATCGGATCGAGGGTGGTGGTGGATCGTTCGGCCGCCGACCTCCACTGGTCCCTTCTGCGGTTGCGGGCGACGGTCAGCAGCCACGCATCGGGATTGGCCGGCACGCCATCGACGGGCCAGCGCGACAGGGCTCGCTCGAATGCGTCGGCCAGCGCGTCTTCGGCAGCGGGAACATCCCCATCGGCAGCGGCCAGTAGTGCGACCAGGCGACCGTATGAGGTGCGGGCTGCCTCTGCCGCCAGCACCTTCGCCGGTTCTGTGCTCAGGTCCACGAACCATCGACGAAAGACGTGGCGGCAGGGCGGATCTCGATCACCCCGAACTGTGCGCCCGGGCATTTCTCCGCCCAGGCAAGCGCAGCGTCGAGGTCGGGGACGTCGATGACGAACACTCCGGCGAGAGCTTCCTGGGTGTCGGCGAACGGTCCGTCCTGGATCTGCAGACCGCCGTCTCTGAGAGTGAGCGTTGTCGTCGCGGCCGTGGAGGCGAGCACTTCGGCGGCAATCAGCACCCCTGCCGATTCGAGGGCACGGGCGTACACCCCGAAGGCCCGCTGGGCTTCGGCGATGTTCTCCTCCGACACCTCCCCCGGGTTCGGCTCGGCGTAGTTCATCAGTAGCGAGTAACGCATGGGATCTCCTTGTGTTCTGCAGTCTCAGTGTGGTGGATCTGGCGGTCGTGCACAGCGATGACGATCGAGATGGGGCTGAATCGACAGATCAGTTGCGGGGCACGGACGGCATGTGCGGCAGACTGGGTCCGGTGAGCGACACCGATCCCTATCTCTGGCTCGAAGACGTAACCGGCGAGAACGCTCTGACGTGGGTGCGCGAGCACAATCAGCCCACGATCGAGGCCCTCACCACCAGCAGTCGGTTCGCCGACCTGGAGGCTGCCGCGCTGGAGGTGCTCGACACCGACGACCGCATCGCCTACGTACGACGCCGCGGCGAGCACCTCTACAACTTCTGGCGTGATGCGAAGAATCCGAGGGGGCTGTGGCGCCGGACGACCCTCGAGGAATACCGCACCGACTCACCCGAGTGGGACGTGCTCATCGACCTCGACACGGTTGCCGCCGACGAGGGCGAGAACTGGGTGTGGAAGGGCGCACTCGTCCTACGTCCGGACCATCACCGGGCGCTGATCCTGCTGTCCAGAGGGGGCGCCGACGCGTCGGTCGTCCGCGAGTTCGATCTGCGTACGCGCACCTGGATCACCGCCGATCACGGCGGTTTCGAGCTCCCGGAGAACAAATCCGACATCAGCTGGATCGATGAGGACACCGTCTATGTCGGCACGGACTTCGGCGATCAGCCCGACGGCGAGTCGTCCCTGACCAACTCGGGATATCCGCGGGTGGTGAAGCGCTGGTCACGCGGCACCTCACTCGAGGAAGCCGAGACGGTGTACACGGGCGCGACGAGTGATGTTGCGGTACAAGCGATGTACGACGACACAATCGGGTTCGAACGACATTTCCTGATCAGGTCCACCGACTTCTTCAATCAGGAGTTCTACGAGCTCACCGGCGGCGAGCCCACCCTCATCGACGTCCCCACCGACGCGCACACCAGCGTTCACCGCGACTGGTTGCTGGTGTTCACCCGATCGCCGTGGGAACTCCACGACGATCTGACTCATCCGACCGGCACCTTGGTCGTGTTCGACTACCCGTCGTACCTTGCGGGCGACCGCGCGGGAACCGTGCTCTTTGCACCCGACGAGCACACCAGCCTGCAGAACTTCTCGTTCACCTCCGCCCATCTGGTCCTGGTGACCCTGCGCGACGTGCAGACCGAACTCCGTCTGCTGAGCGTGACCGATTGGTCGGTGTCCGAGCTGCCCGGTCTGCCCGAGCTGGCCACCATCTCCGTACTCGACACCGACCCCGACCACAGCGACGAATTGTTCTTGTCGGCAAGCAGTTTCACCACGCCACCCAGCCTGCTGCACGGGTCGAGCACCGACGGAGTGGCCCCCATCAAACAATCGCCCGAGTTGTTCGACGCGTCCGCGGTGTCCGCATCGCAACACTTCGCGACGTCGGACGACGGCACGCGGGTCCCCTATTTCGTGATCAAACGGAACGATGTGTCGCAGGGCCCCACCCTGCTGTACGGATACGGCGGTTTCGAGAACTCGATGACACCCGCGTACGGCGCGATATCGGGTCGGAACTGGATCGCCCGCGGCGGCGTCTACGTGATCGCGAACATTCGCGGTGGCGGCGAATACGGTCCCACCTGGCACACTCAGGCCCAGCTCGCAGGCAGGCATCTGGTGTACGAGGATTTCGCTTCTGTGGCAAGGGATCTCGTCGACCGGGGACTCACCACCGCGGACAAGCTCGCGGCACAGGGCGGTTCCAACGGCGGGCTGCTGATGGGAGTGATGCTCACCAGTTACCCAAAACTGTTCGGCGCCTTGGTCTGCCAGGTTCCACTGCTCGACATGCGGCGCTACCACCTGCTGCTGGCAGGTGCGTCGTGGGTGGCCGAGTACGGCGACCCCGACGACCCCGAGCAGTGGGAGTTCATCTCCAAGTACTCGCCCTACCAGTTGTTACGGGCCGATGCGACATACCCGGCGCTTCTGATGACCACCTCCACCCGTGACGACCGAGTGCATCCAGGCCACGCTCGTAAGTTCGTCGCACGCATGGAGGAACTCGGCCATTCGGTGAGCTACTACGAGAACATCGAAGGCGGGCACGGCGGCGCCGCCGACAACAAGCAGGCCGCGTTCAAGTCAGCCCTCGCCTACGAGTTCCTGTGGGAGAAATTGGGCGGATGAGTCAGGCCGGTCGGTCAGCGGAGTCTGAGCAACACCACACCGTCGTCGGCCGCCACGCGCACGTACTGCCCGCTGTCCTCGATCTTCTCAAGCGCCTTGTTGGTGTCGGCCTTGTTGGCCGGGAAAAGGCCGGAGATGTTGGTGTCCACCATGATCCACTGCGCGGTGGAACGATCACGCTTCTGCTTCGGGAACAGGGTCACCTCGTGATCGGCGACGAGATGCGGAGCCAGGTTGTTGGTGGTGGCCACGGATTGGCCGTCGGGGATCATCGCGCCGAACTCGTCGACGGCCTGCGCCTGGTCACCGCGTGAATAGAAGTCGCGTTCGGTCAGCCGGTCCAAGGGCCCGGCCCAGGCGAGGACGACCGCGATCGCCGCAGCCGCTGCGGCGAAGCCGACGACGGTGCGTTGCGACATCGACCGCCCCCGCAATCTGATCAAGGCGTCGAGCATCGCGACGATCATGACGGGCATCAACGTCGCGTTGTAGTGGAAACCGAAGCCCCAGTACAGATGGTTCACGCTCAGGAAACGCCAGGTCAGGGTCGGCACTGCCACCAGGATGATCGGTGAGCGAACAGCCAAGAACAGCGTGATCACCAGCAGGAGAAATGCGGTGGAGGCACGCGCGTCACCCTGCGACACCCCGATGATCAATCCGCGCACACCCTCGGCGGGCGAGTCGGCGAACTTCGATTCGTAGGTGTAGTCGCCGCTCCCCATCGCCGGGATGATCACCTTGGCCGCGATCAGCGTCCAGGCGGCGCCCCAGATCGCGGTGCCGACGGCCCATCGATAGGACACGCGGCCGAATCGCAGCGCGACGACGGCAGCGATCACCACAACCGTGACGCCGAGATCCTCTTTGCAGAAGACGAGTGGCAGGGCGTACAGCAGGGCAACTCGCCAGCGCTCCTCCACCACGGCGACGAGGCTGAACGCCAGCAGGGGCACCGCGAGCGCGATCTCGTGGAAGTCGAACGCCAGTGCCTGGGCGATCCCCCATGCCAGCCCGTAGGCGATCGCGATGAAGACCCCCACCGCCATGCCGAGTCGTCTGGCGGCCAGCCGCACGATCGGTATCGCCGCGAGCGCGAACAGCAGCCCCTGCACGACCAGCAAGGTGACCGGCGTCGGGAACAGCCGATACAGCGGTCCGATCACAGCGATCCATGCTGGAAATGATCGCCGAGGAGGTTGACGTCGGTGCCTTCGAGCGGCACGACGGGGGCGCGGAAGTGCCCGTAGGCCTTCACTGCCTGCGTGAAGATTCCCAGGTCCCACCCGGTGGAGCCGAAACGCTCGTGGCGCTGGATCGAATACGGGCAGTAGATCGCCGCCAACACGGCGAACGTGACGAGCGCCAAGATCCACGGCGGGGTGCGGACCGCGACGAGCATGTGGGCGAGTCGCGTCCGCGCCGAACCACTCCCCACGGTGGAGGTCGACGAATCGGGATCCGGTCCGTCCGGCCGCCGCGACGACACGTCTGTCGCAGTGCCGGTTGTGCGGACCTCGGTCACCTCATCCATGGGTCGCCTGCCAAGACATTCAGCAACCGTAACCCGAGATTCTGTGTTTGCGCTGACGGCCCCGACCCCGATCGAGCTCTCCCGCCTTGCCGGTGTCAGTCGGGGAGCATCGGCGCGGCCATGCCCTGATCGCGTCCGATGAGAACTGCCCGCGTCACTGCCCCGGCACCGAAACGGTCCCTGAGCCCGTCGATGGTGATGTCCAGTTTCTCCTGGTGATGCTCGTCGAACGGCAGCGCGAGCTGGATGGAGTCGTTGCTGTCGAGGTTCGTCAACGACAACCCGATCAGCGTGCAGCCCTTGTCCCGAATCATCGGCATGGCTTCGTCGAGCAGGGCACGCGCGGCCGTCATGAGTACCTGCGTGCCGTCGGTGGGTTCGTACAGAGTTCGTGAACGCGTCACCCGGGTGAAGTCGTCGAACCGCAATCGGAGGATCACAGTGCGACACACGCGTTCTGCTTTACGGAGGCGTTTACCGAGCCGATCGACAATGCCCACCATGGATGCCTCGAGATCCTCCTGAGTTTTGGGTCGCCGCCCCATCGCCCGTTGTGACCCGATCGACCGGCGACGACGCCCGACCTCCACCCGGCGTGGATCGCGCGCCATCGCAAGCGCATACAGGTGCGAACCGGCGCCGCGACCGAGCAGCGACGCGAGAGTCGGCTGACCAACGGCCGCGAGGTCGCCCACGGTGGACAGGCCCGCGTCGCGAAGCTTGCGCGATGTCACCGCCCCGACACCCCAGAGCCGTTCCACCGGCAACGGGTGCAGGAATTCGAGTTCACCACCCGGCGGCACCTCGAGCAGCCCGTCCGGCTTTCCCACCGCACTGGCGACCTTTGCAAGGAACTTGGTGCGCGCGATGCCGACAGTGATCGGCAGCCCGACCTCGATCCTCACCCGCTCGCGCAATCGGGCGCCGATCTCGGCCGGTGACCCACTCACCCGGTAGAGACCGCCGACATCGAGGAACGCCTCGTCGATCGAGATGCCCTCCACCAGGGGCGTGGTGTCCCGGAAGATGTCGAATACTGCCTGGCTCGCCTCGACGTAGCTGTCGAACCGAGGCCGCATCACGACGGCGTCCGGGCACAGGGCGACCGCCTCGCGGCCGTTCATCGGAGTGCGCACCCCGCGGGCCTTGGCCTCGTAGCTCGCCGCGAGGACCACGCCTCCACCGCCCACGATGACCGGACGGCCGCGCAGCTCAGGGTGGTCGCGCTGCTCGACCGAGGCATAGAAGGAGTCGAGGTCGGCGTGCAGGATGCTGGCCAGCTCCCGCGGCTCTTCGGACACGAACACATGTTCGCATGCCAGTCTGACAAACCTTCGTGGAGCGAGTGCCAGGGTCAGTAGCGGCGACGCTCCAGCGCAACCGAGATCAGCAGGCCCACCGCACCGAGGGCGACGCCGGCGCCGACGGCGATCAGACCCACCTCCTGCATGTCACCGACGACCTTGTCGACGATGATGTCGGCGACCTCGCGGGCCGAGTCATCGGCGCCGGAGACCTCATCGAGCGCCCGTCGTTGCACGCCCTCCCCGAGGAGCCACGTCGCGATTCCGCCGAGGATCACGCCGAAGCCCACGGCCAAGAGCACAAAGCCCCGCCGTCGTGCGACCACGAGGGCGAGCACCGTGGCGACCACCGCGATGACCAACGAGCTGATCGCGAGCAGACCGATTTGGTTGCCCAGATTGTGGTACCGACCCGCCTCGAGTCCCGACTGGGCAGAATCGCTCAGCGGCACCAGGATCGGCCCCTTGATCTCGATGCCACCGAAACCCACGTCCGCGATGACACGGTTGACCATCGCCGTCAGGTCGAGGGACATCACCTCGCCCTCGCTTTCGGGTGTGGCCTCCTTGAACAGCCAATCGTGCTGCTGGATCATCGCGTCGGCGAAGTCCTGCTCGAAGTTGTCGCTCTTGGTATAGGCGTCGGCGAGCGGGGCGATCAGGCCATCGGGGACCAGGGGCGCCTGCGACGAAACCTGGGCGGTGATCTCGTCGGCGATGTACTGCTGCACGGTCGTGTTGTCGGCCAGCGGCGCCACGGTCTCCCGGAATCCGTCACGATCGACAACCCGCTCGTTCACGAAGTAGGCGGGCACGGCGACGGCCGCCGCGACGATGGCGACCAGGCACAGCACTGCGGCAAGGAAGGAGCGCACCGGCCCAGGTTACAGATCAGGCGGCGTGAACCGCGGTAGGCAGGCCATGACCGTCAGACGACCACTCGCGAGTGCCATCGGTGTCTACTCCCCCAGCAGATCGCGTGCCCGGCCGACGATGAGCGGATCCGGCTCGCCGACGATGTTGGCATCCTTGTCGTCGTAGTCGAACAGGTTGAGCACGTACCGCATCGCGTTGATGCGGGCCCGCTTCTTGTCATTGCTCTTGACCACGATCCACGGCGCTTCTTCGGTGTCGGTCTCGGCGAACATCTCTTCTTTGGCCGCGGTGTACTTGTCCCACTTGTCCAGCGACGCGATGTCCATCGGCGACAACTTCCACTGACGCACCGGGTCCACCTGACGAATCGCGAAGCGGGTGCGCTGTTCCAGCGGGGACACCGAGAACCAGAACTTCACCAGATCCATACCGTCGTCGATCAGCATGGCCTCGAAGAGCGGTGCCTGCCGCAGGAACTGGGCGTGCTGTTCGCCGGTGCAGAACCCCATCACCCGCTCCACACCGGTGCGGTTGTACCAGGAGCGGTCGAACATGACGATCTCCCCGGCGGCGGGCAGATGCTGCACGTATCGCTGGAAGTACCACTGGGTGGACTCACGCTCGGACGGCTTCTCCAGCGCGACCACCCGGGCACCGCGCGGGTTCAGATGCTCCATGAAACGTTTGATGGTGCCGCCCTTGCCCGCCGCATCGCGCCCTTCGAAGACGAACACGTGCCGGCTGCTCGTGCGCTTGCTCCACTTCTGGAACTTCAGCAACTCGATCTGCAGCAGCCGCTTCTCCAGCTCGTACTCGTCGCGACTCATGCGCTCGTCGTACGGGTAGTCCTCACGCCAGGTGTCGATGACGTTGCGTCCGGGAAGGGTCAGGAGGCGGGGATCGTCATCATCGCGGTCGTCGACGAGGAACTGGGTGGTGTCGGCGAGGTCGACGATCTTTTGGAGGGCCTCGCGGCCGGCGACGACGCTGAAGTCGGGACCGACGTCGGGGTGGTCGGGCCCGAAATCCGAGAGGCGCAGAATTTCATTCACCTCTCCAAACTAAACCGGACGCACCGCTGTTACATGGCCGAAGGGTGAACTGGCGGTGATCCAGCGGTCACGGTCGACACGGGCCGGACGCGGCATCCAGACAGGGCAAAGGGCGACACCGTGATCGGCGCCGCCCTTCGCATGGAGGTGCGGGGGTTGATTTCTGCCCCCGCAGTGTGGGTTCTAAGAGGCCGGCCGCGGGGTGGAGAGCCAGATGCCGCCGGATCCGATGCAGGCCTGCCCGGTCGAGGTGTCGACCGCTGCGGCGAAGCTGCCCGAACACGTGGTGCCGTAGGGGCCCGAGTAGGCCGTACCGCCCCAGCCTGCAACCGCTATCGACGTACCGCCCGCACGAGCCTGACTGACGGCCATCCCGCCGGGCCCGGTGGTGATCGAGTATCCCGTGCCACCCGTCACCGCACCGGACAGAGCCGACGTATTCGGTTGCAGGTTGTACGCATTGGCGTTTCCGCCGGTGTTCGACGATGCGACGGCGGTGCCGTTGCGGCTGTGGTCCTCAGCGTGCGCAAAGCTGCCGGGGCCGGCCTTCGCTCCACACGCGCCGTACCCGTCTGCCCGAATCACGTTGTGCCCGTTGGCCGCAGTGCAGGTCAACGGATCGGCCGATGCTCCACCCGCCCCTGCAAGACCGGCCAGCGCGAGCGCCGCGGTACCGATCAGCCCGGCCACCCCCGCCCGCACCAAGCGACGAGAACGAACACGAAAGACATTACTACTGAACAACTTTGATCCCATCACGAACGAAAAACACGTATCCAGTGCCCCCCGTCAAGGCAGTGGCCGGCCGGTGCAGTGGTACCACGTCGGCCTTACCGAACAGACCATACTCCGGCCGGACCGGACACAGCCCCCGTTCTTGTGCATCGGTCTGATCACGAAAACTCCGTCGCCGACAATGCCCACGTCGCCGCGACTCCCCCGCGCAAAAGCGACGGGACGGCCCGCCGGCAGGTGTACTTTTTGGTCCATGCCTGTCAACGCGAAGACCGAATTCGACATCGACGCCCCTCCCGCCGTCGTCATGGAGATCTTGATGGACGTGGAGTCGCTGCCGCAGTGGTCCGGCCCCCACAAAAAGGTCGAGATCCTGGAAGAACACGAGGACGGCGCACCCAAGAAGGTGAAGCTCGAACTGCAGGCGGTCGGCCTGACCGACCACCAACTCCTCGATTACAGCTGGACCGAGAACACCTGCACCTGGGACCTCATCGAAGCCGATCAGCTGAGCTACCAGCACGGCCAGTACACGCTCACCCCCAAAGGCGACAAAACCCATGTCGAGTTCGTGCTCGACGTGGAACTGAAGGTGAAGCTGCCAGGGCTGATCGTGAAACAGGCTCAGAAGACGGCGCTCAACACCGCGCAGAAGGGACTCAAGGAGGAGGCCAAGCGCCGCCAGCGCTGACGGCCCAGGCCGTCAGCCGATACGGCCGTACAGGTGCTCGGCGTAGAGACGGATGACCAGTCGCTTGTCGTCCACCATGGCGCGGGCGAAGTCGTCCCAGTCGGGATGTTCGCCGAGTACGTCGCGGTAGAGGTCGATCAACTCCGACACGGTGTCGTCCTCGGTGGTCGCCGCTGCCACCGGGCTCAGTTCCACCCGCCCCTCGGCCACCGCGTAGTTCCAGCCGTCAGTGCTGCTCACGTGGATACTGGCGCGCGGGTCACGACGCAGGTTGGCGACCTTTGCCCGATCCGCGGTGACCGAGATGCGTACGCACTGCTCTCGCGGATCGAAGGAGTAGCTGACGGTGGAGAGTTGCGGGACCCCGCTGCGCCGGATGGTCGCCAGGGTCCCACGGGTGTGTTCGGTGATGAACTCGGACAGGGCAGCTCGGTCGGTGGGCATACCTCGACTATCGCCCCACGCGTTCGGTGCCGCAAGTACGCCGACCTCTGCACCCGGTCCGTGATCAGGCCGGGCCAGAATCACCCTGATCGCAACGGTTCTGCCGTACCCCGTGCCGCCATAACCTCCGATGTACACCCGCGTCGCCGTACGCCAGTCACATCAGGAGCCCGATGTCAGCACCACTGGAATTGTCCACCGACGTGCTCGTGATCGGCGGCGGCCCTGCTGCGGCGTGGGCGGCGCTGCACGCCCGGCAGGGTGGTGCCGAGGTGATCCTCGTGGACAAGGGATACTGCGGAACAAGCGGCGCCACAGCGCCTTCGGGCACCGGCGTCTGGTACGTGGCCCCCGATCCGGAGTTGCGCGGCGCAGCCAAGGCCAGCCGCGAAGCTCTGGGGGGATACCTCGCGGACCATTCCTGGATGGACCGCGTCCTCGACCAGACCTACCTGAACATGAACCGCCTGTCGACCGAGGGACGTTACCCCTTCCCCATCGATCCCGAGACCGGTCGGGAGAACCGCACGGGTGTGCAAGGTCCCGAATACATGCGGCGGATGCGAGCCTGGATCACGCGAGCAGGCGTCACGATCCTCGACCACTCCCCGGCCCTGGAACTACTGGTGGAACCCGACGGCTCGGTGCGCGGTGCGGCCGGGTACCAACGACATCACCATCGCGACTACTCGATCACCTCCGGCGCGGTGGTGCTGGCCAGCGGCGGTTGCGCATTCCTGTCCCGGGCGCTGGGCACCAACGTCGACACCGGCGACGGAACGCTGATGGCCGCAGAGGTGGGAGCCCAACTCTCCGGGATGGAGTTCTCCAACGCTTACGGCATCGCGGCAGCCGGGTCCACGGTGACCAAGACCGCCTACTACGGATACGCCACCTTCTTCCATGACGACGGGCGCGTACTCGAGGGCGCCGGGTCGTCCGGTGGACGCTCGGTGATCGCGCGAACGTTGCTCAGCGAAAGGGTGTTCGCCCAGCTGGACCGCGCCGACGAAGAGGTACAGCGCAGGATGCGCCTCGGCCAGCCCAACTTCTTCCTGCAGTTCGATCGCCGTGGCATCAATCCGTTCACCGACCGTTTCGAGGTGGACCTGATCGCCGAGGGCACGGTCCGCGGAACCGGAGGTGTCGACCTCGTCGACGACACCTGCGCCACCTCGGTGCGAGGGCTCTACGCGGCGGGTGACGCGGCAACGAGGGAACGGATCTGCGGAGGCTTCACCGGTGGTGGCAGCCACAATTCGGCATGGGCCATGTCGTCCGGCACATGGGCGGGTTCCGCTGCGGCGCAGCACGCCTTGGCCCAGTCCCCGGTCGGCCAGCACGATCTGATCGGGGCGGGCCGGGCCGGCCTGCGTCCCACGTCCCGCCCGTCGCTACAGCCCGACGAGGTGATGGCGGCGGCACGACAACAGTTGCTCCCGCTGCGCAAGAACTACCTGCGGCATGGAGATCGAATGGTGGAAGCGGTGAACGAACTCGACGCCCTGTGGGCCGGCCTGTCTGCCGACATGGGTCCTCTCGCCGGCCCCGACCGCGTGCGGGCCAGACAAGCAGCCGCGGTCACCGCCGTGGGTCGGTGGATGTACCGGTCTGCGTTGAGCCGCACCGAAAGTCGTGGCATGAGCAAACGTGAGGACCATCCCGACCAGGATCCGAACCAGCACCACCACATCCTGTCCGGCGGCCTGGACGAGGTGTGGACACGGCCGCGGGCCACCGCTCCAACACTGGCCCACGCGTCATGATCGAACTCGTCCTGGCGGACAAATGCATCGGGTGCGACAAATGCATCGACGCGTGCCCCACCGACGTGTTCTACCGCGGCAACGACGGGATCCCCCGTATCGCAAGGCAATCGGACTGCCAGACCTGCTTCATGTGCGAGGCGTATTGCCCCACCGACGCACTTTATGTGGCGCCGTCGTCCGAGCCGGTCGCCGACCGGACGACGCTGGCGGACGCGCCGGTCGGGTCCTATCGAGCCGAGCTCGGCTGGGGTCACGGACGGACGCCCGGAAGCCGGGTGGCCATCGGTCCGGCCATCCCGCACGGAGCGCTGCCACCCAGGATCATCGCCGTCGGCGACTGACCATCATCGCACCGCTCCGTGCTGCGTCAGATGATCATTCAGGAGCACCGACGTTGAACTCGTTGGGGTCCGCACCCACGCGCACCCCATCGTTCAGCGTGGCGATGTCGCCGAGATCGGCGTCGGTGAGTTCGAAGTCGAACACGTCGATGTTCTGAGCGATCCGGTCGGGATTGACCGACTTGGGGATGACAACGAGACCGTTCTGCAGATGCCATCGGATCAGGACCTGCGCCGGGGACTTGCCGTGCTGCTCACCGATCCGGGAGATCAGCGGATCGGTCAACAGGGTGTTCGGTTTGGAGTCCTTGCCCCAGCCCGAGTTGCTGGTGCCTCCCAGAGGGCTCCACGATTCAACGACGATGCCATGCCGGTCCGCGACGTCGCGGATCTCCTGCTGCGGCAGATGCGGATGCAGTTCCACCTGATCGACGGCAGGCAGCGTTCCGCCCCGATTCACCAGTAGTTCGAGGTGGCGGGGTTCAAAATTGCACACGCCGATCGCCTTTGCGCGACCGCTCTGCGCAATCTCCTCGAGCGCGTCCCACGTCCTGAGCAATCGGTCGTCGTCCAGCAGAGGCCAATGGATCAGGTATAGGTCCACGTAGTCCAACCCGAGCCGCGACAAGCTCTGGTCGAATGCCTGCTTCGCCGACTCGAATCCCTGGTCGGCGTTCCACAGTTTTGTGGTGACGAACAGTTCGGAACGATCCACGGACGCGGCCGCGAGAGCACGGCCGACACCCTCTTCGTTCCCATAAGCGGCCGCGGTGTCGATGTGGCGGTAACCGGCGTCGTCGATCGCAGACCGCACGGCCTGCTCGGTCTCCTCGTTGGACGCCTGCCACACCCCCAGGCCCAGCTGCGGAATGGACGTCCCCGAGTTGAGGTCGATGGTCGGAACATTTGTGGTCATGGAACCAGCGTAACGAGAAGCAACGGTACGGCCGTTCCACTGCGCGAACACCGCTGAGAGCGCCGGTGGCCGGCTCACGCCGAACGGGCGTCACGAGCGACGGCCGCGATCTCGTCGACCGTCATCCCTCCCCAGATGCCGTGTTTCTCGTCGAACTCCACGGCATGGTCGCGGCACTGCCGCACCACGGGGCAGCCGTTGCACAACGCTTTGGCCTCTGCCTCGCGGCGCCGTCGGACTGCAGCGGGCTCTCGTCCTGACGGTGCGAAGAAGATCTCCCAGTCGATCCCCTGGTCGCGGCAACGCCCGCGCACCCGCCAATCCCAGCCGCCCACACCCGATTCGGCGCCGAACGCAAACACTTCCACCACCCACTCCCCTTGGTTGATCGCTCTCTGCCGCCAAGCATTCATGACGACATGCGCCGAGCGGAGTGTTGTCGCCGACCGAGTCCGAACCATTGACATCGGTACGGCAGGCAGTCAAGCAGACTTACCGTGAGCGCTCAGGTCGCGACGGGAGTCGAGTTCTTCACGCAGACGGGCGAACCATCCACATGATGTTCCCCCGTAACGCCTGCTGTACTCGATCGCCCGCGCCGCAAGAGCCGAACGGGTGTGCCGATCATCGGACCGCCCTTCGACGGGTGCGCACAGGTGCATCGTCGGTATTGCCTGTGGCGCTTCGGGATGCGCGGCCGCAGCCGCCATCATGAGGTGATCGGCGGACATCAGACTGTTCATGGGCATGGCAGGCTCCAATAGACGGTTATCACCTATTGAGCCGGTGGTCGTCGCAGTTTGCGAGGGTTAGAGTCACGCTGATCGAGACTCCGCCCACAGGAATCTCTCTCGTGACAGGTCCGTTGGCAGAACAACACGCCGACAGCGAGTCCCGCCCGCCGACTTCACCGGAGAGTTCTGAATGCCGATCAACGACAAACTGCATCTCGCGATCGCCCTCGAGGGCGCGGGATGGCATCCGGCCGCCTGGCGGGAGCCCACGGCGAGGCCCGCTGAACTGCTGACCGCGCGTTATTGGGCTGACCTGGTCGGCGTCGCCGAAGCCGGGCTGGTGGACTTCGTGACGATCGAGGACACCTTCGGTATCCGGCCGGCCGGACTCGATGCGCCGTCACCCCGCACCGACCGAGTCAGCGGAAGGCTCGACTCGGTCCTGATCGCGTCACGGGTGTCACCGCTGTCGCGGCATGTCGGGTTGGTTCCTACCGCCACCGTCACCCATACCGAGCCGTTCCATCTGTCGAAGGCGATCGCGACCCTCGACTACGTCAGCAACGG
The DNA here is from genome assembly GCF_000506245.1 of Williamsia sp. D3. Lineage (NCBI taxonomy): Bacteria > Bacillati > Actinomycetota > Actinomycetes > Mycobacteriales > Nocardiaceae > Williamsia > Williamsia sp. D3. The sequence goes on from NZ_AYTE01000016.1 coordinate 131,069, forward strand.
CAGGGCCGGCGTCCGGTTGCAGGTATCGGCCCGACCACACGAGGCTGCCCTGTTCGGCAGGCGCACGTTCCCGGAGCTCGTGGTCGCCGATGCCGGCGACCCGGTGACAAACGACCCGGCGACCGCTGAGCTGGTGGCCGACCTCTTCGAGGAGGCGGGCGATTACGCCGAGGTGCTCCGAAGACTCTGGGACAGCTGGGAAGACGACGCCGAGATCCGCGACAAGGCCACCGGACGCTTCGTCGACCGCGACAAACTGCACTACATCGACTTCGAAGGCCGGTTCTTCTCGGTGCGAGGACCGTCCATCACGCCTCGACCACCGCAAGGTCAGCCCATCATCACCGCCCTTGCGCACCAGGAGATTCCGTATCAGTTCGTCGGAGCGTCCGCGGACATCGGTTTCATCACCCCGGCGGACGTCGCCGACGCCAAGGCGAGCATCGCCGTCATCCGTACGGCGCAGGACCAGGCCGGCCGCGCCGACGAGATCGTCCACGTGTTCGCCGACCTCGTGGTCTTCCTCGGTGACACGACAACCGCAGCTGAAGCATACAAATCGCGGCTCGACGATCGAGCGGGCATCCAATACACAAGTGACGCAGAGGTGTTCACCGGAACCGCCGAGGCCCTCGCCGATCGACTCGCCGAACTGTCCGATGCCGGTATCACCGGCTTCCGCCTGCGGCCCGGTGCGATACCTGCCGATCTGGAAGCCATCACCCGCGACCTCGTCCCCGAATTACAACGTCGCGGCCTGTTCCGTACCCACTACGAATCGAGCACTCTGCGAGGCCATCTCGGCCTCTCCCGTCCGGTGAACCGATTCCAGACCACAGCGGAGTTGATCAACCGATGACCAAGCAGGTACATCTGGCCGCGCACTTCCCAGGCGTGAACAACACCACGGTATGGAGCGACCCCGATGCAGGCAGTCACATCGAGTTCGAGTCGTTTGTGCACTTCGCACGCACCGCCGAGCGCGCCAAGTTCGACTTTCTGTTCCTCGCCGAGGGACTTCGCCTGCGTGAGCAGAACGGGCTGATCTACGACCTCGACGTGGTCGGGCGGCCGGACACGTTCACCGTGCTCGCCGCTCTTGCCGCCGTCACCGAACACCTCGGCCTGACCGGCACCATCAACTCCACGTTCAACGAGCCGTATGAGGTGGCCCGCCAGTTCGCGAGCCTGGATCACCTCACCGCCGGCCGGGCCGCATGGAATGTGGTGACCTCCTGGGACGAGTTCACCGGAGAGAACTTCCGACGAGGCGGTTACCTCCCGAAAGAGCAGCGCTATCACCGGGCCAAGCAGTTCCTACAAGTCGCCACCGAGCTTTGGGATTCGTGGCAGGACGACGACATCGTGGCCGACAAGGAGTCGGGGACGTACCTGCGGCGCCCTGACGCCGGCTCGTTTACGCACCGAGACGACCAGTTCGACATCTCGGGGCAGTTCAACGTCCCCCGCAGTCCCCAGGGCCGCCCGGCCATCTTCCAGGCCGGCGACTCAGACGAGGGTCGTGAGTTCGCTGCAGCGGGGGCTGACGCCATCTTCTCCAGGCACTCCACACTCGACGACGGCCAGGCGTTCTACAAGGACGTCAAAGGCCGGCTGGCCACCTACGGCAGACGCAGCGAGGAACTACTGATCCTGCCGGCAGCGACGTTTGTTCTCGGCGATACCGACGCCGATGCCGCCGACCGCGCACACGAGATCCGGTTGCAACAGGTCAGTGGCCAGACCGCGATCAAGTTCCTCGAGCAGCTGTGGAACCGCGACCTCTCCGGCCACGACCCCGACGGTCCGCTGCCGTCAATCGATCCCCTGCCGGGCGAGAACACGGTCGCCAAGGGGCGGGCCAGCGTTCGTATCCACCGCGATCCGCGCGACGTGGCGAACGAATGGCGAGCACGGGCCGAGGCGGACAACCTCAGCACACGTGAGCTGATCATCGAGGTGACCGGCCGGCAGTCGTTCATCGGGTCGCCGGCCACGGTCGCCCGCACCATCAACGAGTTCGTCCAGGAAGATGCAAGCGACGGCTTCATCCTCGTTCCGCACATCACCCCGGGCGGGCTCGACGAGTTCGCCGACAAGGTGGTCCCGCTGCTGCAGGAACGCGGCGTCTACCGGACCGACTACGAAGGTTCCACCCTGCGCGACCACCTGGGACTCACGCGTCCGGAGAGCTGAACAAGCTCCGTTCAGTGTTCGCGTTCTTCGAGGCGCAGTGGCCAGGCCTCGTCCGGGATGTCACGCAGGTGGCAGGGCTCGTCGCGCGCGGTGAACCAACCGCGGTAGTGGATGAGCTCACCGAGCACCGGGTTACGCACCGAGGCATCGACCCGGAACCGGTTGTGCCGTTCGTCCCAGCCCTCGATGTACCTCATCCGCGCTGCGAGGAGACCACGCATGCCCACCTTCGGGCCGGCGAGCAGCCGCATCGGGCCACTCTCGAAGACCAGCGAACCGCGGGCGTCGGCGTGTGCCTCGAGTGGCCACAGTAGTTCCGGGCCGTCGCCGAAGTAGTCGACCAGTCCCTCCCGGCCGTCGACGAGCAGCGAGTTCAGCCCATGTGAGCCGGTTGTGTAGTCGAACGACCGAAGCACCGCGAGGCATTCGCGCCCGAGCTCGTCCTGATAGCAGTAGTTGTGCATCGTGAACGGGACGAGCCTGCTGGTCTTGGTGGGCATCGCGTTGCGTTTGCGCATGTGGAACAACATCGCGGGCAGCATCGCCGAGCAGTAGACCGACTCGAGCATCCCACCGGCCACCTGCGACAGTTGCGAGGTGGAATCGATCCCATACCGCCATTGCATGTTGGGATGCAGGTTCTCGAATTCCCGACCGAGAACATTCTGGATGACCGAACTCACCGATACCGACCGTTCCCCGTACCAGACATGAGGTCTGAATGTACTACGAGCGGCCTGCCTAAAATGTTTGGTCGGACCCCGCGACCGATTACTGCCAGCAACACCCTGTAACAACCGACATCTGCGACAACCGAAGGAGCATCACGTGAGCGCTCAAGTCGAAGAGATGGAGTTCGCCACCGAGACGCGGCAACTCCTGGATCTGATGATCCACTCGATCTACTCGAACAAGGATTCATTTCTCCGCGAGCTGGTGTCCAACGCCAGCGATGCCCTCGACAAGCTGCGCCTGGAGTCGTACCGGAACAAGGATCTCGAGGTCGACACCTCCGACCTCCACATCGAGATCTCACTGGATCCCGACGCCCGGACATTCACCATCACCGACAACGGGATCGGTATGTCTCGCGACGAGGTCGTCGACCTCATCGGCACGCTCGCGAAGTCGGGTACGGCCGATGTCCGCCGCAAGCTGAAAGAGGCAAAAGAGGCCGAGGCTGCGGGCTCGGGCGCCGCCGAGGAGCTCATCGGCCAGTTCGGCATCGGCTTCTACTCGACGTTCATGGTGGCCGACAAGGTCACCCTGCTGACCCGCAAGGCGGGCGAGACCTCCGCGACGCGGTGGGAATCGGCAGGCGCGGGCACGTACACGATCGAGGACGTCGCCGAGGCACCGCAGGGCACCTCCGTGACGCTGCACCTCAAGCCCGAGGACGCCGAGGACGATCTGCACGACTACACCTCGGTGCCCCAGATCCGCCAGCTGGTCAAGAAGTACTCCGACTTCATCTCGTGGCCCATCCGCATGGACGTGACCACTCCCGTGCCGCCGAAGGCCCCCGGCGACGACGACGCGGATGACGCAGCCGCCGACGCCGACGGGCCGACCGAGACCACCACCACAGAAGTGCTCAACTCGCAGAAGGCACTGTGGACCCGACCCCGGTCGGAGGTGACCGACGAGGAGTACGCGGACTTCTACCGGCACATCAGCCACGCGTGGGACGAGCCTCTCGAGATCATCCCGATGAAGGCCGAGGGCACCTTCGAGTACCAGGCCCTGCTCTTCATCCCGTCCACCGCACCGTTCGACCTGTTCATGCGCGAACGCCGCACCGGCGTCCAGCTCTACGTCAAGCGTGTGTTCATCATGGACGACTGCGAAGAGCTGATGCCCGAGTACCTGCGTTTCGTCAAGGGGCTCGTCGACGCACAAGACCTGTCGCTCAACGTATCTCGCGAGATTCTGCAGCAGGATCGGCAGATCAAGGCCATCCGGCGGCGATTGACCAAGAAGGTTCTCTCGACGATCAAGGACATGCGGGCCAATGACCGCGAGAAGTACGACACCGTGTGGTCGCAGTTCGGCCGGGTTCTCAAAGAGGGCCTGCTCCAGGACGCAGACAACAGGGACGCGCTCTTGGCGATCTGTTCGTTCAGCTCCACCCATTCGGTCGACACCGCCACAACGCTGGCCGAGTACGTCGAACGAATGAAGGACGACCAGAGCCAGATCTTCTACGCCACAGGCGAATCACGCGAGCAGCTGGAGAACTCGCCGCATCTCGAGGCGTTCAAGAAGAAGGGCATCGAGGTGCTGCTGCTCACCGACCCGATCGACGAGATGTGGGTCGGCCAGATCTTCGATTTCGAGGGCAAGCCCCTGCAGTCCGTGGCCAAGGGTGAGGTCGACCTGTCCGACACAGCGGACAAGGAAGAAGACGACAAAGACAACAAGCAATTCGACGAATTGCTCACCTGGTTGACCGGCGTCCTCATCGATGACGTCAGTCAGGTGCGGTTGTCGAGCCGGCTCACCGATTCGGCGGCCTGCATCGTCGGTGAGGCGCAGAGTCTTTCGCCTGCACTCGAACGGATGTACCGGGAATCGGGTTACCCGATGCCCGACAGCAAGCGCATCCTCGAACTCAACCCCGACCACGCCCTCACCAAGGGACTTCAGGAGGCCTTCGCGGCTCGCGGCGACGATGAGTCGCTTCGGCAGACGGCCGAATTGCTCTACGGCGCAGCGTTGCTGGCCGAAGGTGGCACCCCGAAGCAGCCGGCTGCCTTCAGCAAGACGTTGGCCAACCTGCTCACCAAGACGGTGTCAGCCGCCGAATAAGGCATCGATGATCCCGCCGAGCGTGCAGCTCCGGCACGCTCGGCGGGGTCACCTCGAGTTCTACCAACGGCCCGAATGTGCCGCCGTACAACCGAAATGATTGTTCCGCCAGGTTAATGGCCCGCGAGATTGTAAGTCGTCTCGCGGTGAGGACGCCGGTATCGTCGTCAGTGGCTCGACCACCGGATCAGGAGTTGCTCGGCCGATCTGTTAGCAGCCATCGACCTCAGGAGCATCTCATGGGCACTGCCGTTCCACTGTCCGTCCTGGACCTCCTGCCGCGTTCGAGCGGATCCGACAGCACCACCGCGCTGCGGAACACCATCGACCTTGCTCAGCAGGCCGAGAGATTCGGCTATGCCCGCTACTGGTTCGCCGAACACCACCTGAACCCCGGTGTCCTGGGGTCATCACCGGCGGTCGAGATCGCGCTTGTCGCCGGATCCACATCGACAATCCGATTGGGCTCGGCCGGTGTGCAATTCGGACACCGTTCCCCTCTGGCAACCGTGGAAGAGTTCGGGCTCATCGACGCCCTCCACCCCGGCCGACTCGATCTGGGGATCGGACGCTCGCCCTCGCGGCCGGCCCCCACGTCCGGAACTGAGAACGAGAGTGCGGCCAAGGCCTATCTGGCCGGACGTGGCGGCGCCGACCACGACGAGGACAGCCACACACCGAACGGCTTGCTGCTGCCCAAGCAGTACGACGTGGCCTCCGGCTATTCCAAGAAGGCTCTCGGGCATGTGCTGAACCTGCTCCAGCAACCGGGCGCATACGCCCCCGACTACGACGAGCAGGTCTCGACCGTGCTCGCGTTGCTCGACGGCACCTACGTGAGCTCGGATGGGCTATCCGCCCACGCATCTCCCGGCGAGGGCGCCGATGTGCAGGTTTGGATCCTCGGTGCGTCCGGCGGCTCGAGCGCCACGGTCGCCGGGACGAAAGGGCTGCGATTTGTTGCCAGCTACCACCACAGCCCGAGCTCGGTGATCGACGCTGTCGAGGCCTACCGTGCAGCGTTTCAACCGTCGGTTGATGTACCCGAGCCGTACGTCGCCGTCTCTGTCGATGCTGTTGTCGCCGAAACGGACGATGAAGCGGTCGAGCTCGCCAGCGGTTACGCACCGTGGGTTCGCAGCATTCGACGCGGCGAAGGTGCAATCCCCTATCCCACCCCGGCCGAGGCCGCGGCACTCGAATGGACCGAAGACGACCGCGATCTGGTGCGGGACCGTGTGCTGACCCAATTCGTGGGATCTCCGGCCACTGTCGCGGACAAACTCGAACAACTCCGCGACGCCACCGGCGCCTCCGAGCTGTCGGTCACCACCATCACGCACGATCACGCCGCGCGGGTGCGCTCCTACGAGCTGTTGTCCAAGGAGTGGTTCGGACGGTGATCGCTCGTGCCGTTCTCGCTGTCGCCCAACAGATCTCGCGGGACCGCGCAGTAGCCGTCGACACAGACTCCGGCATCGACCTCACCGACGAGTTCGAAAGGCTGGGCCATGTGATCAGGCATCGGCAGTCACGTCTTTCGCTTCGTCCCGTGCACGCTCGAGCACCGAGGTGAAGGTTTCGGGCGCCTGGGCGCCGGACACGCCGTAGCGGCCGTCGATCACGAAGAACGGGACCCCGTTGATGCCGTATTCACGTGCCTGCGCGATGTCGGCGTCCACCGCTGAGACGTAATCGCCTGCCGCCAGGACATTCTCGATGGCGCCGCGGTCGAGACCCACATCGGCGCCAAGCTCGGCGAGTTCCTCGTCGCGCCCCAGGTGCCGCCCCTCGCTGAAGTAGGCGGCGAACAGTCGCTCGGCCATCTCCAGCTGCTTGCCCTGCTGCTTGGCGTAGTGCAGCAGCTCGTGCGCCTTGCGGGTGTTGGTGTGCAGCAGTGCATCGAAGTTGTACCGCAGACCCACCTCATCCGCGATGGCGCTGACCTGGTCGAGCATCTGGCGCACCTGCCTGCCGGCATCCCCTTGTGCTGCACGAGGAAGTCGACCTCCGAGCCGTCGAAGTCCACCGGGGTATCCGGGGCCAGCTCGAAGCTGTGGTAGGTCACCTCGACGTCGTCGCGGCCGGCGAAATCGGCGAGCCCGGCCTCGAACTTGCGTTTGCCGATGTAGCACCACGGGCACGCGATGTCGGACCAGATATCCACGGTGATCGAAGCCATGTGACGTGCAACAGCCTGGTGTCGATCGGCATTCCCAGCGTCACGTAGACCGGCGTGTCAAGAGGGCACGACGCTGCTGGCCAATCCGGCTCCGAGTGCGAAGGTGAAGATCTGCAGGATCATGCCCACCACCGGGACCCAGAACGCGACCCGGCGCCGGACCATCAAGATGGACGCGGCGATGATCGACACCACCACAGCCGCCACACCTCCGCCATCTGCGACGACGTACGCCCACAGCAGATTGTCCGTGTCACACCGATCGGCGTAGCAGCTGTCGGTGGCCATGACGAAGAAGAGGCTCATGTACACGCTGCCCACGACGACGAGGACTTGCAGAGCCAGCAAGCAAAACGTGACGATGATGTCGGCGACCAGGCCCGGACTGCGGGGTGGAATCGCCGGAATCGGGGTGGGGCGCGGGTACGTCGTGGCGGGAGGACCGTAGGTCATGACGATGAGAGTAGGACCGCGCACCGAGGCCACGGCAGCGTGAAACTACTCAAATCCGCGGTTTCGTTGTCATTGCCAGTGGCGTGATCAGCGATGACACGAACCGGGTCCGTCACCGAGTGGCAACTGGCACGGGGAACAGCGCCCGCGGATTCTGGAGCAGGGCCGGCGGCATGACATCGCTGCGGGCGAGTACTCCCTCCCACTGCACCCGCCTGCGGTGCGGAACGAGAGTCGTTGCGCTGCGGGAGAATTGATAATCTCCCGTCAGCCTTCCGACGTCCAGATCCCGTGTGCCCGGAATCGGCACCGCGATCTCGTCGCCCACGGACAGGTCACCGACAAACGAGGCCAGGACACGCAGATCCTTGCCCGGCCGGCGTTCCGGAGCCCGTTCCTTCAGCAGCGTGCGGAGATCGCCGCCTGCCGCCGCGATGACATCGATACCGGACTCGGTCCCGAAACCGACGATGCCGCGGCGCCTGAACTCTTCGTACTGCTCTGCAGACGACGGCCGCACCACCCAGACCGTGCGGTCACCAGTGCGCAGCTGCGTCGGGACTTCTGGAGGATCGGGCCAGAAGTACGGCATGTCGCCGTCCATCTCCCCGAACACGGGGACGTAGAACTCCGGATCCTTCCGAACCAATGCGGCGCGGTGACTGAGGTAGAGGCGTTCGTCGTCCCACCACGGTGGCATCAGGCCCTCAGCCACCAGCTCCGATTGGGGTCGCCCGACCACCTCCGGCGCGAACTCGGCGATCTGCCCCGCGGTGGTGTCGGCCCGCCCGCCACCGGTCCACACCTCGACAAAGGTCAGTCCGTAGCAAACCAAGGCAGGGGTGTGTCCACGCCACATCTGAACCGCCGGATGGCTCCCCCACCCGTAGTCGAAGAGTTCGAGCGCCCGCAGGATCTGCAGTGTTTCGACCCGCTGCTTCCCCAACCGCGGCACGTCCAATACCGCGGCCGAGCGCGCGAAGTCCGGATACGGCAAGAAGGTCTGCATGAAGTTCGCATACCCCGTCGCGGCAATTTGATGCGGTCGGGTGGGGCTGGCGTGCCGGTTTGCACACAAGTCGCTGTCGGAGGGCCGGATGTGACGACACACCAGGTCGCCGTAGTAGCCGCCGACTCTCACGTTGATCTCGAGCGGGAAGTTGCGCACACGACTGCCCGCCAGTTCACCCGCGTTCCGATTGCGGCGTCGAACAGCGCCTCGAGAGGCAGCTGGTCAAGCGTGGTGGCGACGTCGATGAGGCAGTGCTCGATCGGCACCACTGGCAGCCCTTTGCGGCCCACCGCGTGTTCATCTGGGCGCCGGTGCAGTCGCACCCAGTTCGGCCCGCGGACCGAGACGCTCGGCGAAACGGTGGCCTCGACAATCGTGGGCTCGTCCTACAGCAATCCCCACAACCACGCAGCGGTGGTGTGACTGAGACCGGCAGTCGGCTTTCCACAAGGTGACTGCCGTGCAAAGTTCGACGTATCCCGGGTCGGACGTCGAGTAGACCTCAGGCAATGGTCGATTCAAACGCGAGAGCTCGCGCTTGGTCATCCCGCCCGCTAGTAGCTGCGCACGTGTTCGCACTTCCCCCATGCGAGCATGGTTGCGGCAAAACACAATCCGCGCATCTGGCTATCCACAGCCTGTGGATAGCCGGCGACGTGTCGTCGCCATAAGTGGTATGGCGTGCCTGAGTGCACACAGGATGGTCCACGTCGTCACATCCAGCCCCTCGATAGCGACTTGTGTGCAATCAAGCACGCACACAAACGAAACCGGCCCACTCCCGAAGGAGTGGACCGGTTCGCGTGAACGGTAGAGCGAGAAGCGTGGACTAGAAGCCCATGCCGCCCATCTCGTCGCCGCCCGGCATGGCCGGTGCAGCGTTCTTCTCGGGCTTGTCGGCAACGACGGCCTCGGTGGTGAGGAACAGAGCCGCGATCGAAGCTGCGTTCTGCAGCGCCGAGCGGGTGACCTTCACCGGGTCGTTGATGCCACGGGCCAGCAGGTCCTCGTACACACCGGTTGCGGCGTTGAGGCCGGTTCCCAGCGGGCTGTTGCGGACCTTGTCGGCGACAACACCGGGCTCGAGGCCTGCGTTGATCGCGATCTGCTTGGCCGGAGCCTCCAGGGCGACGCGGACGATGTTGGCGCCAGTGGCCTCGTCGCCTTCCAGGGAGAGTCCGTCGATGGCGGGCTCGGACTGCAGCAGAGCCACGCCGCCACCGGCGACGATGCCCTCTTCGACAGCAGCCTTGGCGTTACGCACGGCATCTTCGATGCGGTGCTTGCGCTCCTTGAGCTCGACCTCGGTGGCAGCACCGGCCTTGATCACAGCAACGCCGCCGGCCAGCTTGGCCAGACGTTCCTGCAGCTTCTCACGGTCGTAATCGGAGTCGCTGTTCTCGATCTCGGCGCGGATCTGCGACACACGACCGGCGATGGCGTCGGAGTCGCCCGAGCCCTCGACGATGGTGGTCTCGTCCTTGGTGACAACGACCTTGCGGGCGGTGCCGAGGAGTTCGATGCCGGCGCTCTCGAGCGACAGGCCGACCTCTTCGCTGATGACCTCGCCACCGGTGAGGATGGCGATGTCGGCCAGCATGGCCTTGCGACGGTCACCGAAGCCCGGAGCCTTGACGGCAACAGACTTGAAGGTGCCACGAATCTTGTTGACCACCAGGGTCGAAAGGGCTTCGCCCTCGACGTCCTCGGCGATGATCAGCAGCGGCTTGCCGGCCTGGATGACCTTCTCCAGCAGCGGCAGCAGGTCCTTGACGGTTGACACCTTGCCGGAGACCAGCAGGATGTACGGATCCTCGAGAACGGCTTCCTGGCGATCTGCGTCGGTCACGAAGTAACCGGAGATGTAGCCCTTGTCGAAGCGCATGCCCTCGGTGAGCTCGAGGCTCAGGCCGAAAGTCTGTGCCTCTTCGACGGTGATGACGCCTTCTTTGCCGACCTTGTCCATGGCCTCGGCGATGAGCTCGCCGATGGCCGGGTCACCGGCGGAGATACCAGCGGTAGCAGCGATCTGCTCCTTGGTGTCGATCTCCTTGGCGGACTTCAGCAGCGACTCGGTGACAGCCTCGACGGCCTTCTCGATGCCGCGCTTGAGGCCCAGCGGGTTCGCGCCGGCAGCGACGTTGCGCAGGCCTTCGCGAACGAGTGCCTGAGCGAGAACGGTGGCGGTGGTGGTGCCGTCGCCCGCGACGTCGTCAGTCTTCTTGGCGACCTCTTTGACCAGCTCTGCGCCGATCTTCTCGTAGGGATCCTCGAGCTCGATCTCCTTGGCGATGGAGACGCCGTCGTTCGTGATGGTGGGGGCGCCCCACTTCTTTTCGAGGACGACGTTGCGACCCTTGGGTCCCAACGTCACCTTTACGGTGTCGGCGAGGGCGTTGAGGCCCCGCTCGAGGCCGCGACGGGCCTCTTCGTCAAACGCGATGATCTTGGCCATTACGAAGTGATCCTCCGATAGGGGGTGACACTGAAGTTCGGTGGTTGGTTCCGGTGCCCGCGACGGACGATCGGTCGTGTCATTAGGACCGATCTCACCGTTCCAACCTGGCACTCACGGTTGTCGAGTGCCAGCCACCGTTTTAGCACTCTCAGGTGCCGAGTGCAAGGTGGGAGACGAAGCCGGAGGCGGAGCTCGACCGCTGGAACAGGCGGAGCTCGACCCTGTGCAGAGACGGCCTCCACGCCGTGTACAAGGTCTAGACGAAGACTCCACTGAGGAAGCCGAGAACAGCGGTCGTCGCTGCCCGTTGTCCCTGCCCCTGTCCGGCTGCGGTGCCTCCGAAGGCGATGCCTGCGCTCCACTGCGCGGTGCCGGGGAACATCCCGAGTCTGATCAGATGGCCCGCATTCTCGAGCCGCACGTGCTGGTCCAGCGGATGGTTGCGGGCGGCGAGCAATTCATCGGCCATTCGCTCGGACGGCCACAGATGGTCATCGGTCCCGGAGATGCAGAGCAGGGGCACGTCGATGACCTCACTCCGTAGCCGGGCGGACGAGCTGGTGATGGGTCCGAGCTCATCGAGCCCCGCGGTGTACGCGTCGTGCAGCTTCAGCAGACTCGGGCGGCCGTGTGCGATGTCGCGATGGACGCGCCACGCATTGCGGATCAGCTGAGGCATCAGGGAACCGGTCGGAAGGGGTGCCCATGGGACGGCTTGCCCGCCTGATGTCCAGGTGGGGGTGTCGGGTATCTCGCCATCGGGTCCGATGGCTGCCACGACACCGAGCTCGGGCTGATCAACACGAGGCCACTCACCGGCAGCAGCGTCACCGTGGCCGCGGCGAGCAGTCCTTCGGCACCCCTCGAGATGCCCATCGCGGTGATCCGCGCGCGGTCGATCCCGGGCTGCGACGTCAACGTGGCGACCGCGTCGGCGAATCGCTCGAGGGGAATCTGGGCCAGCGGCGCCTCCGCGTGTGCCGTCGACTCGTCAACCCAGGAGTAGGCCAGCGCTGCGAAGCCATTGGAGGCCAGCGTGGCGATGGTTGCGCGCTGCGAGTCGACCCCGCCTTCGGACCCGCCGAAGCAGGCGACCGCGGGCCAGCCCGCGTCGGGCGCGGTTCCACCCGGCGTCGCCAGGAGTGCCGCTCGTCCGCCGATCTGTAGCTCGCGCACGTCGACGCCGACCTCGGACGGGAATCTCGACACCGTCCGCCGGGCCGACCTTCCGGTGGAGGTCGCCTCGATGGTCACGTGCCAGGGACCGACCGGAGGAACAAACAGGTCCGGCGCCGTGGAGTCGGAGATGTCGGGCCGCATCGCCCACAGTGGCGCATCCGGATCGGCGACCGACCAGTCCCCCTCGACCGGGACATCCCGGGCGACATCGACTGTGCCGTCTGCCGATGACGTGAAGGCTGCCTGTGCGCGCCAGCGGCGACCGAACAGGTCTGCCCCACTGACGTCGATCTTCACGCGGACACCGGGTTCGGCACCGGTGAGCTGCACGCCGAAACTCTCGTCGTGCCGGGATGAGCTCGGCGCGGTGATCGCCAGACCGTCCGTGGTGTCGGGCGCGGGCGACGGCTGATCGACGATCGTCTCTGCACCCGCGTCCCGGGCAGCCACCTCCACCGAACGCGTCTCGAACCAATTGGGGAACACCGACGACACCACCCCAGCGATGCCGAGCAACGTGAAGGGCGCCACCCAGTAACAGATGATCGACAGTGCATCCCCGTCGTCCTTGATGGTTGCGTCGCCGTCGACGAGCGGCGGGATGATCGAGAGCAAGGTCATTGCACCGAAGGCGGCCACCCACATCCACGTCATGGCGTTGGTGATGTAACGGAATCCGTCGGTGGTGGCGGTTTTTGCATCCACCGAGTCCTCGGCGTACTCACGGACGAATGGCCGGCCGAGCAGCACACCACCGAGTGCGATGAGGAACAGCCCGAGATTCGACAGCGGCTGCAGCCAGCGCTCCAGGACGTCGTCGTCGAGGGTGAGGGCAGCGATCACCAGGAGCACGAAGACGACGATCGTCCCGACCTCCAGAGAGCGGAAGGGCTCGCCACGCCAGCGCTGGAAAACCTGACCTGCGATGGTCAGCGCGAAGGCGACGAGTACTGCCGTCAGGAAGCCGGCGTTGCCCACCAGAACCCAGAACAGAATCCAGGGCGCGAACCCGATCACAAATCCCACGTTGCTTCCCTACCTGTTCGGTTGCCGCTCCCACCGCTGCGATCGGGCGGGTCGGACTCGCCGCAGCCTCGCGGTCACCGAAGGAACCCGCCGCCACAGTGCCCCGGAAAATAAACACTAAGCCAATGAGGCGCCCTGAGCACGGTTTTCAGCGCGCAGGCTGCACGCACGTCTCAGGCCTCGCCCATCGCGAGCACGTCTTCGACCAACCGATCGGCGTAGGCGCGGTCAGCCGGGAGACCGAAGACCACGTGGTGGTAGAGCGGAGCGACGATGTGGTCGAGAGCCCGTCGCGCCGACGGCACCTTCTCCCCGCGGCTTCGTGCGCGTTCGATCATCGACTGCAGTTGGGCGTCACGGGTGTCCCAGCAGGGACATGTACCGATCTCCTTGCGGGCACCGACCATCGCTCGTAGGTATGTCGTCCGCTGGGGTCGGGTGATGTCGTCGACGATCACCGTCGCCCAGGCGCGCAGGTCTCCGGCGATGCTGCCGGTGTCCGGGAGCGGTTCGTTCTTGGTCAGCGCCGCAACCGCGACCTCTTCGAGCAACGCGTCCATCACACCCCACCGCCGGTAGATGCTCGTGGGGTTCACCCCGGCACGTTCGGCGACCTGGGGAATCGTCATGGTCTCGCGGTATCCCTCGCTCACGAGTTCGCCGACGGCGGTGTAGACAGCGGACTGCACGCGAGCGCTCCGACCACCGGGTCGGCGTGGGGCTGTTGATCGTGCGGGTGCGCTCATGCGACCATTATTGCAAATCGAATGGCTTTAATCCGCCAGATGGTGCTACCGTCTCCAAAAGCAAACATCGTTGCTTTAACCGTTGGGAGATGTCATGCACCGACCCACCCTGGGTTCGAAGGCAGCGTTTCGGCTGATCATCGTCACCACCATCGCCGTGATGTTCGGTGCCGCCGCTCCCTCGCCGCTGTATCCGGTTTATCAAGAGCTGTGGGGCTTTTCGTCGTTCACACTCACCGTGATCTTCGCCGCCTACGTCATTGCGCTGCTCGCGGGCCTGCTGACCGTCGGATCACTGTCCGATCACGTGGGCCGTCGACCGGTGATCCTTGGTGCGCTTGCGGTCCTGACCGGTTCGATGCTGATGTTCGCCTTTGCCGACGGCGTTCCGATGTTGATCGCCGCCAGAGTTCTGCAGGGTCTTGCTGCCGGGGCCATCACCGGCACGCTGAGCGCTGCCCTGGTCGATCTGCAGCCCACCCCACGGGCGGGTTCGATTGCCAGCTCCGCCTCTCCTCCAGGCGGATTGGCCCTCGGTGCCGTCGGGGCGGGGATTCTCGTTCAGTACGCGCCGATGCCTCGCGAGCTGGTGTTCCTGTTGTTGGTCGCCACGTCTGTGCTCGTGGCAGCGGTCGTCGTGTTCGTCCCGGAGACGTCTCCTCGCACCGGCTTCACCTCTCGTCGCCACCTGTGGAGGGTTCTGCGCCCCAACGCGAGCCTGCCGCCTGCCGTGCGCGGAGCGTTTCTCGCAGCGACCCCGGCCATGTTCGCCACGTGGTCCCTTGGGGGCCTTTATCTTTCGCTGGGTTCGTCGATCGTCGCGCGCATCCTCGGCCTGGAGAACCACATGGTGGCCGGCCTGATGATCGGGGCGTTCTTCGGATCAGGAGCACTCGGCTCGGCCGTCGCATCGGGGTGGGGCGCCCACCGCAAACTGGCCGTCGGTCTGAGTACGCTCGGTACCGGACTGATCGTCAGCCTCGTCGCGACGTTGACGGCCAACGTTCCTGCCTATGCCATCGGTTCCGTGGTCGCCGGGTTCGGCTTCGGCGCAACGTTTGTCGGCGTGATGGCGACGCTGATCGCGGTCACCGATCCTGCCGCCCGCGGTCAGGTGTTCTCCACCCTGTTCATCGTGAGTTACACCGCATTCAGTGTTCCAGCCGTCGTCGCCGGGTTCGCCGTGATCCATGTCGGCCTGCGATCCACTGCTGTCGGCTACGGCCTCTTCGTCCTGGCGATGGTGATTCTGGCTGCGGGCGCGGCGATCTGGCGTGCACGGGCCGAGCGCCGGACGTCCCCGCCACTTGCGCCTGCAATCGACGCCGAACTCGTCACGGCGGCGGCTGACACGTCCGACACCAGTAGATGACGCGGTCGAGGTCGGCGCTCCCACCGAGATCTCCCCGTTCGATCGTGGTGCCGCAGCGACGACAGGATCGGCCGGCGCGCCCGTAGACCCAGAATCGCTCGCCATTCCGATCGACGTTGGTGACCCGGTTCGCCCGCGTGCGGTTGTATTCGAGTAGCTGTTTGGCCAGGTCGACCCACTCGGCCAAGTCACCTGCTTCGCCCGTGGGAACCGCCGGATGTACCCGCCTCAGAAAGCACATCTCCACGCGAAAAAAACGTTGCCGATGCCGGCCAGGTTGCGCTGATCGAGCAGCGCCAGCCCGATCGGCCGCTTGAGGTCGGCAGCCAGGTTGTCGACGGCAGTGTGCGCATTCCAATCGGGCCCCAGCAGGTCGGGGCCCAGGTGGCCCACCGCCTCGTCCTCGTGATCGCGCCGCAAGATCTCCAGTTTGCCCAGTTCGAAACCGACGGCCTGCACCTTCTCGGTCTCGAGGATGATCCGAGCCTTGAATCCGGGCCGGCGCCAGCGCGCACCTTTGGCGTAGATGTCCCAGCGACCCTCCATCTTCAGATGTGAATGTACGGTGCGGTCACCGACACGGATGAGCAGATGTTTGCCGCGGGCGATCACCTCATCGACCGTTCTGCCACTGAGATCCACGGTTGCGTACCGCGGCACCCGAACATCGCAGCGCGTCAACACTTTTCCGGCAAGTGCGCGATGCAGCCGGCCGGCTGCCTGATGGACGGTGTCACCTTCGGGCATGAATCCATTGATACCCCATCCCACGGTCGGGCCAGGGTGAACGGCCGCGCAGGGCGGCGCATCCTACGATGGGCCTACCCAGTCCCCACCGGATCGAGAGGCACGCGTGTCCTACGGACAACCGATGATCGCCGGTGTCGTCACCGCACTTGTCGGTTTCACCAGCTCGTTTGCCGTGGTGCTCACCGGATTGCGGGCGGTCGGTGCGTCTTCCGAGCAAGCCGCCTCCGGGTTGTTCGCACTGTGCCTGGTGATGTCGATCGGGATCGCGTTCTTGTCCCTGCGATATCGGATGCCGATCACGCTCGCATGGTCGACGCCCGGCGCCGCACTGCTGGCCGGCACGGCAGCCCCTGATGGAGGCTTCGCTGCGGCGATCGGGGCCTTCGTCCTCGTCGGGGTGATGGTGGTGGCGACCGGTCTGTGGCCGCGGCTCGGCTCGTTTGTACAGGCGATTCCGGTGTCCATTGCCCAAGCGATGCTCGCGGGCATCGTGCTGCCCCTGTGCCTGGAGCCCGTGCGCGCGTTCGCCGACGAACCCCTGGCGATTGCGCCCGTGGTGGTGGTGTGGCTGGTGCTCACCCGGTACGCCAAGCGTTGGGCTGTGCCGGCAGCGTTTGCGACGGCCGCGGCGGTGATCGCAGTTGTCCTGATGACCTCGGACAAGTCGGTGTCTGCCGACTCACTCATCCCACGATTGCAGTTCGTGCAGCCCGAATGGACGTGGCAGGCAGCCGTCGGTATCGCGATACCGCTGTACATCGTCACCATGGCCTCCCAGAATCTCCCCGGCACGGCGGTGATGGCCAGTTTCGGCTACAGGATTCCTTGGCGCGCGGCAATGCTCACGACAGGCATCGGTACCGCTGTCGCCGCACCGGCAGGCGCGCACGCAGCCAACCTGGCGGCAATCAGCGCCGCCTTGTCCGCCGCACCGAGCGCAGATCCCGATCCCCGCCGGCGCTGGATCGCCGCCGCCACCGGCAGCCCGATGTACCTCATTCTCGGTATCGGTTCCGCGGCCATCACGGCGTTGGTTGCCGTGGCACCTGCCGGTTTGGTGGAAACCGTTGCCGGACTGGCGCTCCTGGACACCCTGGCCGTCGCTTTGGCGACCAGTCTCCGGGACGAGAACTCGCGAACCGCGGCAGTACTGACGTTTGTGGTTGCGGCCGCGGGCTTTTCGGTCCTGGGTATCGGTTCGGCGTTCTGGGCCCTTGTCGCAGGATTGGTGGTCTACGGCACGCTGCGACCCCAAGCTGAGGTGACGTCTCCCCCGGCCACAACATCGTGAACCGTCTCGTCGATGGGCACGGCCTTCGGCCTCACGTTGAAATTGGCCGCCGCATTCGTAGATCTGGGATACACCCTGGCCGGGAGGCGTAGTCCGGAGGTTGCAGGGACGGTCCTCGAAAGGTTCCGAGGACAACCAATTACGGGTGATGCGTGGAGGGTGGGCGCAACGGCTGCGACACCCGCAACCTCCAGGCCACCGACGGTCCGCTCACCCAGCAGAAGGGCTACGGGACGCGACGACCTCGTTGCCGCCGAGCGATGCCTACCACTGCGCGTATGTGCACGGCAGGCGAATCTCGGTGACTCCCTCACCTACGTGTTGAAAATGGCTCTGCCAGGGTGCAGTCTGCCGGCATGGCCCAATCTCTTGGTTCCGAAGCCGCCGACGCCCTCGTCCATCAGCTGGGGAACGACATCGTGGGTGATCAGTTCTACCGATCCGAACCGTGGGATCAGCTTGCGCTTGTAATCAACCTCGATCGCCGCAAGCAGATGTTCGGCTACGTGTATTCGGCCGGGGACTGGGAAGCCGCGAGCCCCGACGGCATAGAACCGTTGGAGACCGCACACAAGCTGCAACAGGCCATGCGCCTGCCTGACGCATCGCCCTGGAAGAAGTGTCTGGTGACAATCGATCGCGGAACCGCCACGATCGACATCGTCTTTGACTACGAAGGAACCGAGTGGGTTCCCGATGTGGTCGATCCTGAACGTCTCGCTGTGAGTCTCAAACCGGTGCCGCGGACCTGATCTCGGGCGTACCGGCAGTAGCTCGCCTGTTCCACACCCCTCTGGTGTCGTGCCCAGGACCGGTCACACCCCGACCGCGCTGACGTCGCCCGATCGCAACGCCAACGACCGGGTGACCCCGAGCCGGGACAGAAAATCTTCATCGTGACTGACCACGAGTAGTCCTCCGCGAAAGCCCGACAATGCCTCGACGAGCTGGTCGACGCTGTCCATGTCGAGATTGTTGGTCGGCTCGTCCATCACCAGTAATTGAATGGGTGGTGAGGCAAGAAGCAACCGCGCCAGGGCAACCCGGAAGCGCTCGCCCCCGGACAGGTCGCCGATCAGCCGTTCCACAGCGTCCCCGCGGAGGAGGAATTGGGCGAGGCGCCGGCGGATCGTTTCCGGATCGACGCCCGGGACGGCGGCGCTGACCGTGCCGAGGACACTCTCGGACGGATCGAGGTCGTCCAGACGCTGTGCCAGATAACCGATCCGATCCGTGTGAGCCACCATGTGCGCATCGCCGACGGCCGGCTCGACTCCCCACAACGTCCGCAGCAGCGTTGTCTTGCCCGCTCCGTTGGGCCCGGTGATGGCCACACGTTCAGGACCTTGGATGACGATGGTCTCGGTAGCCGAACGGATCTCGGCCAGGCGCCGGCCGGCGGGCACATCCGGATCAGGCAGTTCGATACGGATGTGGCGATCATCGCGGATGGACTCATTCGCCGCGTCAATGGCCTCGCGGGCCCCACGCACCTTGTCGGCGGCCTGTGTCCGAACCCGGCCGGCGGTGTTCTCGGCAGCGCGTTTGCGTTTGCCCAACAGTATCTTCGGCAGATTCCCGTCCGCGGCGTCTTTCCGGCCGGACCGGGCCCGGCGGGCGAGTTTGGTTTCGGCCTCGACGCGTTGTCGCTGTTCGGTTCTCAGCTTCTGTTCGGCCACCCGCAGATCCCGGCGAGCCGCCTCCTGACGATCTCGGACGTATTCGCGGTACTCACTGAGCGGGCCGCCGAACAGGGTGATCCGGTTCTCCCGCAACTCAGCGGTGGTGTCCATCAGCTCGAGCAGCGCCGGGTCATGTGAGACCACCAACAACGTGCCGGGCCAGGCGCGCACCATGTCGTACAAACGCCGGCGGGCATCACGGTCGAGGTTGTTGGTCGGCTCGTCCAGCAAGGTGATGGGTGCAGCCGCCAACCACAGACCGGCGATGGCAACGAGCATCGACTCACCGCCCGACAACGTGCCCACCTCACGGTCCAGTTCGATGCCTTGCAGGCCCGCCTGGCCAAGCGCATGTTCGGCACGGGTGTCGATGTCCCAGGCGTCGCCCACAACGTCGAAGAGTTCAGGGGAGGTGTCTCCGGCCTCGATCGCCCTGAGTGCATCGACCCGGGTCCCGATGCCCAGCAGATCGGCGACCGTGCTGCGCACCTGCAATGTCAGAGTCTGTGGCAGATAGGCGGTTTCGCCGATCACGTCGATCGATCCCGACGTGGGTGCCATCTGCCCGGCCATAAGCCCGAGCAACGTCGACTTGCCGCTGCCGTTTGCGCCGATGAGTCCGGTGCGGCCCTGCCCGAAGGTCGCCGTGACGTCGGACAGGGCGGGCGTGCCGTCGGGCCAGTCGAAAGAGATCTCACGTAGAACGACGGCTGATTCGGTATTCGGGCGCATGTGGCTCCCAGGAATGAGTGGTGGAAAACGCACCAACTCGATGACCGCTTGTTAGCAGCGGTCGAGACAGGTCGGCGCGCTAGGACGCGGGGCCGTCGACTGTCTTCACTGCATTCCTCACTGCCGGGAACAGAACGTGATCGAGTGTGCGGGATGTAGGCGAGCGACGCAACTGCTTTTCCGGCCCCTCCGGTGTGGGCACACTGTTCTCATGACGATGATCCGTCCGGCCCGGCCCGACGATGCCGACGTGTTGACGCAGTTGATCGCGGTGTTCTTCGAGCCCTACATCGAGCGGATCGGTGCACGACCCGGGCCGATGTCGACCGACTACACGTCATTGATCGGACAAGGCTCGGTGTGGGTGGCCGACCGTGACGGCGATGCCGTGGGCACCATCGCGTTGACGGCGAAAGACGACCACCTGTTGCTCGACAATCTCGCCGTCTCCCCATCGGCACGCGGACTGGGTGTGGGTTCGCAGCTGCTGGAGTTCGCCGCCGACCACGCGCGCTCGTGTGGACTCGGTGAATTACGGCTCCACACGAACGTGGCAATGACCGAGAACCTGCATTACTACCCGCGGCGGGGTTTCCGGGAGACCCACCGCGCCACCGTGGACGGGTTCGAGAGGGTCTACTTTTCCCGGACACTGTGACCGCCGGTGGTTACCCTCGATGGGGTAACTGCCAGCCACGGAAAGTGCCCGATGTATCTACAGGACTTCGAATCAGCCGGAACGCTGACATTCGACGCTGCTGAGAAGATCTCCTGGAAGACCTCGGAGTTCGACACGAAGATCATGCTGGTGGTCGACCGACGCCGGGTGAATGCGAACTGTCTGGCGCTGTGCTGGGACGAGCTCGACATCCATCGCGGCACGCCGGTCGCGATCACTGTCGGCGAAGGGCCGACCCGCAACGACGCCGAGGAACGCAGGGCATTGGTCGCGATGGTCGACTACTTCCAGTCGATGACCGTTCCCGAATCACCGAAGAGTCGCCGACGACGCCGGTTCTCCTTCGGCGGGCACTGACCCGGGCCGGCACCGATCCCCGCAGACGGCCCGGCGTGGTCGACGGTCAGCCGTGTCGCCGATAGAACTCGAGGTGCGCTCTGGCCGCATGCGCCCAGGTCAAGCCGGCCGCAAGGGTGCGGCCACGGGCCACGCGGCTCCGATCAGGTGTCAGCGCGGCGCTCAGCTCCGATGCCAGATCGGCAGGGGTGGCAGCGTAGCGAACCGTGTCGCCGAACACTTCGTGGAGCACGGGTAGGTCGCGCGTGACCACCGGGGTCCCGGCCGCGAGCGCTTCCATCGCCGCCAGCCCGAACCCTTCCTTGGTGGATGGGAAGGCGAAGACCGACGCCTCGGCCACCAGTGCGGGCAACTCGTTGTCGTCGACAGGGCCGAGCACGATTGGTGAGATACCCAGGTCCGTCATCCGCTGGTCGAACTCCTCGCGGTAACCCCGGTAGTCGAACAGGGTCTCTCCCCCGGCGAACACGAGTTTCAGATCGGGGTGCTCGCGAACCATCAGCGCATGGGCGTCGAGCAGGTCGATGCTGCCCTTGCGCGGCTCGATGCCCCCGACCGCGAGCACGTACCGGCCCAGCCGCGATCGCCAGCGGGCGCGCCTGGCCACGGCTTCGGACGAATCACCTGCGGCCGCCGCGAACCGGGCGGACTGAACGCCGTTCGGGATGACAACCGGCTGGTATCCCCAACCTTCGTGAACCTCCCGTGCGACCGCTGCCGACACACAGATCCGCGCATAGGGTTCGACGATCGCCTTTTCGTGGCATGCCGCGAGAACCGGGGTGGTGAACTGGTCGAGATGGTGAATGGTGCGGATGCACCGTCCGACCGCATTCGCGCTGATGCAGTCCTGCGCGTGCACGATATCGGCTGCTTCCCGGTCGAATTCGGCTCGCAGCACGTCGATCGACCGCACGATCCGGTCGGTGACGGTGTCGCCGTCACGATCGGTGAAGCGGGCCAGACGCACCGTGACAGCCGGATCCACCGGTCGGAAGAACCCGGGATCGCCACCCCTGGCCAATGACCAGACCGTCACCTCCGCGCCCGCATGCGCCAGTGCCTCCGCGAGATTGAGGGTGTGCACAACACCACCGCGAGGCTTGGTCGAGTAGGTCACGAGGGAAATTCTCGGCGGTCGCTCGCCGGCCCATGCCGACGTCACGACTCGTCCCGCCAGTAGGTGTCCACCCGACGTTCCCGGAGATGATGAAGCACACGGCGCGCCCGGTCGACCTCCGCATCGATGTCGATGTCGCACACCGCCATTCCGCCTTTCGCCCACGTCTTGGCGAGCACTTCCCCGCCGGGGCCGACAACCTTTGCCTGGCCGAGGAATCGCAACTTGCCCATCACTCCCGTTTGATTCGACGAGACCAGCACCACCTGATTCTCGGCGGCGCGCGCTGCGTCGTACAGGTCGAACAGACGCGACTGCCGGTCGTTGGGAAGCCGTGAGGCACGGTCTGTCACGCTGGCGGGCCAGGCCGACAGCGCGGCGATGATCCGGGCACCGTCGAGCGCCAAGGTGCGCGCGGCCTCGGGAAACGTCTTGTCGTAGTCGATCAGCATCCCGATTCGGCCGACGGGAGTGTCGAACGCCCCGAAGTGATCGCCTGCGGAGTACGCCAGCGACTCGCCTGCAGGCTGATGAACTTTGCGGTGCACACCGAGTACGCCGTCGCCGGACAGGCACGCGGCCGCGTTGTAGCGTTGGCCGTCAACGTCTTCGGTGTATCCGACGCACACCGTCATCGGTCCTGCGGCCTCAGCGATTCGAGCCATCTCCGGTCCGTCGATGGCCACCGCAGGAGGGAGGTGATCCACATCCGGTGCCCGGAGATCACCGATGTAGCCGCCGAGTGACGCGTCGGGCAGCACAAGCAGATCGACGTTGTCTCGAGAGGCCGCTTCGATGATGCCGACGATCTTGCTCACCGCACGTTCGACGTCCCGGCCGAAGTGGGCTGCCAGTGCGGCAACACGAATGGGTGGCATGGGAGAAGACTAGTGAACCGCGGCAGATGTGGGCGTAATGCTCGCCGAAGTCATCGTCCGGCGCTCTTGGGCTCGATGAGATCAGCACCGGTCATCGAGAGCACCTCGACAGCACCTTCGGGCATGCGGCGCGACACCGCTCGGATCTCCGACATCTGCGCGGCAGCCGACGTGCATGCGAACCCGAACTTCGCACGTACCCGATCACTCGCCTCGGTGAGGGCACGTGTGGTGAGGCTGACGAACTCCGCTACGGGGTAACGCCCACCCACCTCGAGGTGATCATGCATCACCAAAGACGGCGAATAGCACTGCTGTTCGGTTCCGTTCGGCCAGCGCACGGTGAAGGTCATCTCAGGCATGGGTCAGGACCTCGGCTCGACGTGTCGGTGGTTTGCACTCTGACTCATGCTTCTCCCAACCCGGTCACAGTGCTGTGCACGGCGCTCGTGACGGCACCGTCCGGCCAGCGCAGACCGACACCTGGGGTGTCGGTCAACCGACCACACGTCGCCGAGATCGCCGGTCCGGCATCGGGTATCGACCGCCCCGGATCATCGGCGGTGATCATCGCGAAGCCGGGGAACGCGGTGACCCATTCCCCCACCGTGACACCTGCCGGCCGCGGTATGGCAGCGACGTCGAGTATCGCTCCTGTGCCGCTGGCCTCGGCGAGCATTCCCGTGGTGCCGACCAGACCCGCCATACTGACGTCCTTGGCCGCGGCCGGCGCGGCTCGCCGGACGAAGGTGCCCATCCGCTCGAGTTCGTCCGGCCCACGAAAGGACGTCGAATCCCATTGTTGCCCTGCGTAACCGCGGCGCCATCCGCCGCCCACATCGGTGGTGAGACGTAGAGCGTGTCCCACCCTCCCCCCTCCGGCCGCACCGGCGAGCCGGTCCGGCCCAGCGCGGTCACCGACAACGACGCCGGCACCCCTGACTGTGTGTGACCCCCGAGTACCGGGACGTTCCACGCCTGAGCAGCTTTCGCCATTCCCCGGATGATGCGCGTCAGCTGTGAGCGGGTCGGCGCCCCCACCGCATCGAGCAATCCGACGGGCGTGGCACCCATCGCCGACAGATCGTTGAGGTTGACGAGAACTGCGCACCAGCCGGCCCATTCGGGGTCGCGCTCCACCATCGACGGGATGATGGCGTCGCATGCGGCGATCATGTCGGTGCCGGGCACAGGGCTGCCGTCATCTCCTCGGAAGCCTGCAGGGCCCAGACCGGAAGCATGACCGGACAACGGCGCCAGCACGTCGGCGAGCATCGCCTTCGTCCCCGCGACCAGGCGCTCGATCTTGTTGATCGGCCAGCGCATTGCTGCATGCGCGGTACCTGCTACGTCCACCTCCCCGGTGTGGTCCCAACCGAGTGATGCGAACATCGAGCGGTAACGCACCTGCACCGCCGCATCGAACCGCAAGACGCCTGCATTCTCGGCGTAGGCGCACGCCGCGCGTACCAGCGCAGGCCCGACCCCGCGTGCCTGATCGGTGGGAAGTACCACCAGCCTGCTTCCCGTCCACCAGCCGATGTCCTCGCCGGTGGCAGGGGCCAAACGCACGCCGCCGAGTACTGTGCCGTCGTCGGCCACCGCACACAACACCACCGTGCGCGGATCGTCGTCGAGGTCATCGCGATCGGTATGGGTGAAGAGTTCTTGGGTACGCACGAACCCGTCGTGACGCAAAGCTCGGTACGACGCCAATTGTGCTGCCGTGTCGGCAGGTTGGATGATGAACCCACCGGGGGCGGTGACGCGCCGTGGACCGGTGAGTATGGACAGATCCCTGGCTTCGGTACGCATCGTCAACCACCCACATTCTGAAGAACACTGCAGGCGCCACAGGCCGCACAGCCCGCCTTCTGGTCCGAACCTGCCATGCCGGCAGCCGTGAGTTCCTTGGCAACCCGCCGGGTGACGGCTTCGACCACATCCGCCCGCGGAGCCTGCGCGAAGTCCATATCGACCGCAAGTGAACCCGGGTGTGGACGGAACGGCACCACAAAGGGATACACGCCCATCTCGATCAATTCGCGTGCGCCGTCGACCAGTTCGTCGGGATCTTCACCGAGTCCGATGAGGAGGTAGGTGGACACCTGATTACGGCCGAACACCCGCACCGCCTCGGCCCATGCGGCTCGGTACTCGCCGATGGACACCGTGGCCTTTCCCGGCATCCATTGTGCGCGAACCGCGTCGTCGAGGGACTCGATGTGGATGCCGATCGACTCCGCGCCGGCTTCACGCAGTTCCGTGAGCGTCGCCAGGTCGCCCGGAGGTTCACACTGCACCTGGATGGGTAGTTGTGGGACAACCGCTTTGACCGCGCGCACACACCGCGCCAGGTGCTTGGCACCACGGTCTCCCGCCGCAGACGTACCGGTGGTCATCACCATCTGCTTCACCCCGTCCAGGCGCACCGCCGCTTCGGCGACCTCGGCGAGTTCAGCCGGCTTCTTCACGGCCACGGTGGCTCCCGCACGCAGCGATTCCTCGATGGTGCAGAAGCGACACCGCTGCGCCGGGTCGTAGCGGATGCAGGTCTGCATGACCGTGCTCGCCAGGACGTCCCGGCCATGCAGTTTGGCGATCTTCTCGTACTCCGTGCCCGAGTCGGTGCGGAGGTCGTAGAACGCCGGTCGATCGATGGCCGACACATCCAGTCCCAGGTTTTCGGACGAACCATCCAGAAGGATTTGGTCACCCTCAAGGACGTACGGACTCAACGGGTTCCGCGGAATCGCTGCGTTGATCCCGTTGATGACGAGATGGCCGTCGTCGCTGGGACCCGCACCAGCCGAACGCCTGACCGGCAACGAACCCCGCACTCCGAGCAACGCAAGATCCACGCGGGCCGACAACGCTGATTCCGGTCGAGCTCCGCTGCGCTCCGTCGGTGATCCTGGTCGAGCTCCGCTGCGCTCCGTCGGTGATCCTGGTCGAGCTCCGCTGCGCTCCGTCTCCGATTCAGGCATATCGGATTGCCCTCAGACCATGTAGGTGGAGTTGATGATGGCACCCTTACGGGCATAGTGAATCAACGCATCCTGCACATCAAGCGGATGAGCCGGAATCACACCCTCGATCAAATCCTCCTCACGACCACCATGAAGTGCCAACCCGAACCGACAGCAATACACCGTCCCACCCTCACCGATGAACGTTGCCAACGAATCATTGATGTTCTGCTCCCCCGGGAAACCCGAATCACCCGTCGTCGGAAAACCACGCGTCGCCAGACAGTTGATCGCACCAGGGCCATAAAAATACAACGCCGACTCAAACCCCTTCCGCAACGCCCGCGTCGCCTGCAACACCGCCACGAAGCTCACCGACGACTCATGAGCAATCCCATGAACCAACGTGAAGTACGTTTCCCCGTTCTCGGCCTGATAATCCGGGAACAACTTCGTCCCCCCATAAATGTTGCTGCCCTTGGGCAACGACGGATGCGGGATCTCAGCCAAAGACTTCTTGATATTCTCGGCGATGGTCTGATCGATATCGGACATGGCGTCTCCTGACATGGTGCGATCAAAGGCAGTGCGGGACTTGGGTTTCACTAGGCGCGCGGCACATCGATGTGCTGCGTTAGGCCTTGTACCAAGTACAGGCCCGATCCATTTCCGGATGGTCACGCCGGGACTAACAGGTTGTTTCGTGGTGCTCTCAGCCCAGTCGGACATGTATCTGACCACAGGCGTTTCCGGTCTTGACCGATTCGCGGCACGCAGCTTGATTCATCAGTAAGGTGGCATAGGTCACAGCAAGTGCATGGTCCGGGACTGGGTCACAGTGCCAGGCCGCGAGCAGAGAGTTACCGCGATGAAAACCAAGGCCGCAATCCTGACCGAGTTGAACACCGACTGGAAGATCGATGAGATCGATCTCGGTGACCCGGTCGCCGGAGAGGTTCAGGTACGCCTGGCCGCCTCCGGGCTCTGCCACTCCGACGCCCACGTCGTCGACGGGTCCAGTCCGATCCCGATCCTTCCGGTCCTCGGCGGCCACGAGGGCGCCGGCGTCATCACCAAGGTCGGGCCAGGGGTGTCCGGCCTCGAAGAGGGTGACCACGTGGTGCTCGCGTTCATCCCCGCCTGTGGCACGTGTCCGTCGTGCGCCAAGGGTCTGCAGAACATCTGCGACCTCGGTGCCGGACTGCTCACCGGCCAGGCGATCTCCGACGGCACCTTCCGCGTCACCAAAGACGGCGCCCCCGTGGTCCAGATGTGCCTGCTCGGCACCTTTGCCCCCTACGTCACGGTTCACCAGGCATCGGTCGTGAAGATCGAGAAGGACATCCCCCTCGACAAGGCAGCATTGCTCGGTTGTGGTGTCTCCACGGGCTGGGGATCGGCAGTCGACATCGGCAACACCCGGCCCGGTGACACCGTGGTGGTCGCCGGCATCGGCGGCGTGGGTATCAACTCCGTTCAGGGTGCCGCCCACGCAGGCGCGCGGTTCGTCGTCGCGATCGACCCGGTGGAGGACAAACGGAAGACCGCGCTGGACTTCGGTGCCACCCACACGTACGCGTCGATGGAAGAAGCCGCCGCCGATATCGCCGACCTCACCTGGGGCGCCATGGCCAACACGGTCATCCTCACCATGGGTGTGGTCAAGGGCGAGTACGTCCAGCAGGGCCTGTCCCTCACCGGCAAGGGCGGCCAGGTCATCGTCACCGCGATGGGACCGTACGACCAGGTGGCCACCGACCTCAACCTGTTCGAACTCACCCTGTTGCAGAAGCGGGTCCAGGGCGCGATCTTCGGTGGTGTCGGTCCCCGCACGCAGATCCCGAAGCTGCTCAACCTCTACCGCAGCGGCGCCCTCAAGCTCGATGAGCTGGTGACCACCACCTACAAGCTCGAGGACATCAACCAGGGCTATCGCGACATGGCCGAGGGCAAGAACCTCCGCGGCGTCATCATCTACGGCGACGACGACTACTGATCGGCAGGAACCTTCGCCGACACGTCGTCGAGTCGGGCCAGTTCGTCGACGGTCAGCGTCAGGTCGACCGACCCGAGCAGAGCTTCGAGCTGCTCGGGTGACCTGGCGCTGACGATCGGGGCGACCACTGTTGGCTGCTGACGGGTCCATGCCAGGGCGACGGTGGCGATCTGCACGCCGCGAGACCGGGCGATGCGATCGAGCTCATCGACCACCGCCAACCCTTCGGGGTTGAAATACCGCTCCACGATCTTGCTGCGTGCAACACCCGAGACGTCCCCGGCAGTGCGGTACTTGCCGGTGAGGAACCCGCTCGCCAAGGCCCAGTACGGGAAGACGCCAAGGCCGAACTTCTCGGCGAGCGGACGCAATTCTTCCTCGAACGGCTGGCGTGCCACAAGGCTGTAATGGGGCTGCAGGGCGATCGGGTTGGCGAACCGATTGGCGTCGGCGACGTCGATCCACTCCTTGATCCGCTCGGCTGAGTAATTCGAGATACCGATGTGGCGCACCTTCCCCGCCTTGACCAGGGCGTCGAAGGCACCCAGGGTGTCGGCCAGCGGCACATCCGGGTCGTCGTAGTGCGCGTAGTACAAATCGATGTGGTCGGTCTTCAGGCGCCGCAGTGATGCTTCGGCCGCACGCGCGATGTTGTCAGGTGCGAGACCCAGGAACTCGGGGTGACGGCTCACCTTGGTGGCCAGGACGATGTCGTCGCGCCGGCCACGTTTGGTGAACCATTCGCCGAGAATCGTCTCCGACTCTCCGCCGACGTTCCCGGGCGCCGATGCCATGTAGCTGTCGGAGGTGTCGATGAAGTTGCCGCCGGCGGACACGAACGCATCGAGCACCGCGAACGACTCGGCCGCGTCACTGGTCCAGCCGAAGGTGTTGCCACCGAGGTTGAGCGGGTAGACATCCAGGTCAGAACTTCCGATACGTGACATGCGATGTTCAACCGTCAGTCGCCGAGGACGATTCCCTCACGTCGGGGATCCGCGCCTCCCGACCATCCCGTCTCCGTTCGCAGGAGTGCACTCAGGCCGCTGGACTGATCGGCGAGTTCGACGGTGTGGCCCAGGTTCTGTAACCCCATCACCAGGGGATCGTCGGGTCCCGAGATGCTCGGGTGCTCCCCACCTACATTGGTCTTCGGGGAGTTCGCGGCTCCGAAGTCGACCATCGAGACCGCCTGCTGGGGATCCATGCCCCAATCAATGAGTCCCACCAGGGTTTTCACGACGAACTGGATGATCACCGAGCCGCCGGGGGATCCGACCACCATCTTCAGCTGCCCGAGACCGTTGTCGGCCGCCTCGAAGACCAGCGTCGGGGCCATGGAACTGCGTGGTCGTTTGCCCGGCTCGACCCGGTTGGCCAGTGGCGCGCCCTGAGGGTCGGTGGGTTCGGCGGAGAAGTCGGTCATCTGGTTGTTCAGCAGAAAACCGTCGACCATGTGGAACGACCCGAACGACGACTCGACGGTTGTTGTCATCGACGCCGCGTCGCCCTCGGCGTCGACGACAGAGATGTGGCTGGTGCCGTGTTCCACTCCGGCGAACCAGCCCATCGGGCCGGTGTCGAACGTCCCAGCTGTTGCCGTACCCATCGAGCGGGCGGGATTGATCAGTGCGGCGCGGCCTTTGAGGTAGGTGGGGTCGAGCAACGCCTCGGAACTGCCACCGGGCAACGGCACGAAGTCGGAGTCGGCGACGTACTTGTCCCGGTCGGCATAGGCAAGCCGCTCCGCCTCGGAGATCAGGTGCACACCGTTGACCGAGGGCTTTCCGCCATTGAGATCGAGAGTGCTTGGCGGATACTGATTCATCGAGAAATTCGACAGGATGCCGAGCGTCGAGGCCACCGCGATCCCACCGGACGACGGGGTGGGCATGCCGCAGACCTGGTTGTCCCGATACGGCACGCAGATCGGCTCGCGCACCTTGGCCTCGTAGTTCGCCAGGTCGGTGACCGTCATCTGCGACGGGGTCATCCCGTTCGCCGTCGACCCTGCTTCGGCGACGATCGCCTGCGCGATGTCGCCGCTGTAGAACGCCTCCGCACCGTCGGATGCGATGGCACCCAACGTTTTCGAGTACGCCGGGTTGGTGAGCGTATCCCCCGCAGGTTTCGGCGAACCGTCGGGTTGCAGGAAGTAACTTCTCGCATCGGGGTCTGCGCCGAGATCCGTGGCCGAGTCGTCGATTGCGGCCGCCAGCCGGGGGCTGATGGAGAACCCGTCGTCAGCAAGGGCGACGGCAGGCTCGAAGAGGCTGCGCCACTCAGTGTTTCCGTGCTCGGACTGCATCAACTCGAGCATGCGCAGGACGCCCGGAACACCGATGGACCGGCCGCTCGCGCGCGCATCGGGTACGGGCTCGGTCCGGTTGGTGTCATCGATCCAGCGCAAGTAGTTCTCGGTTGCCGCGGCCGGGGCCACCTCGCGGCCGTCGAACGCCTGCACCGACCGATCGTCCGCGTCGTAGTACAACGCGAACGCTCCTCCACCGATCCCGGAGCTCTGCGGTTCGACCAGGCCCAACACCATCTGCGCGGCGACCAGGGCATCAGCGGCGTCGCCACCGTCTGCGAGAACCTCGCACGCAGCCTGGGTCGCCAGCGGATTTGCGGTGGCCGCTGCGAACGAAGTGGTCTGCACCGCAGTCATGTTCGAGCGGTAGCCCGTCGCGACCTCAGGATTCGTCGACAAGTTCTCGGTGGTGTCGGGGGTTGCCGCCGTCGTAGCAGGCGCGGCCGTGCCACCGTTCGGGCCCGACGGGATCGCGCACACATCGGGTGCCGCCTCGTCGTTGGAGCACGACACCACCATCGAAGTCCCGATGATGACGGCCGCGCCGACACCCGTCAGGCGACGACGGGCACGCCGAATCCGTTCAGCCACCGAGCTTCTCCAGTTCGGTCAGCGCGTTCTCGAGATGGACAAGCAATCTCTGCAGGTGAGGGATGGAGCTGCGGGCACCGATCAGTCCAAAGTTCACCTTGCCTGCCGTCATGGTGACGGTGATGTTCAGGGCCTGTCCGTCCAACGCGATCGATACGGGATACACCCCGTCGAGACGGGCCCCGTTCCAGTACAACCGCCGCGACGATCCCGGCACGTTGGAGATGACGATGTTGAACGGTGGGGGCGTGTAGCGAACGAATCCGGGAACCGTGGAGAACAGCAGCGGCGCCATGGTGACGCCACCGAAACCCAGCGCTTGCATCGGCGTCAGGTCCTTGATCATCCGTTTCCCCTGACGCGTCGACCCCGTGACCACGGCCAGCCGTCGTGCGGGATCGGCCTCGTTGGTGCCGAGGTTACAGAGCATCGTGGTGACGGCGTTGCCCTCCGAATAGTCCGCACCGGCCTCGCGCATCGACACCGGGACCATCGCGATCAGTGGCGCGCTCGGCAGCGCGTTCCGGTCGAGGAGGTACGAACGCAAGGCACCAGCACACATCGCGATGATGACGTCGTTGGTGGAGATCTCGAGAATCTTTGCCACCGCACGTATCCGGGTCTTCGGCCATTGCTGGGCAGCGAATCGTCGAGCCCCTCCGATCGGTACGTTCAACATCGTCTTGGGCGCCCCGGTCGGCAACACCAGGTTCGGATCGCGCAGTCCGTGCATGCCGATCCGCAGACCCGCCGGGGCCAGACTCGCGATGTCACCGGCGAGCTTCACACCGTCGGACACCAGATGCACTGGATTCAGCGATCCACGGGATCCGCCGTCCTTCTTCGGCCGGCGGAACAGGGCCGGGTCCCACGGCGCCTTGCCGTTGCGGTCCTCGGGGTCGGTACTAAGCGCCCGTTCGAGTAGTCGCAGCGCCGAAACCCCGTCGACCAGAGAGTGATGCACCTTGGTGTAGAGCGCGAGCCGACCATCGGCGAGACCTTCGATGACGTGGACCTCCCACATCGGCCGATGCCGGTCCATCAGGCCACCGTGCTGTGCAGATACGTACTTGAGCAGTTCACGGATACGACCCGGACGCGGCAGCACCGCACGTCTCACGTGATAGTCGAAGTCGAGCTCTTTGTCGTGAGTCCACCGCAGGGTGCCCATCACGTTCACGGGCGAGGCGGGCCGTTTGCGGAACAGACGCGCCACATCGGTCTGCTTGCAGAAGGTTTCGTAAACGAACTCGCCAAAATCCTCGGCCTCACCGTCTGGCGGGACAAACAGCTGCAGTCCCCCGACGTGCATCGGATGCTCACGCGTTTCGGCCAGCAGGAACATCGATTCGGTGATCGGCATCAAAGGCATCAGCTGCCCCCTTCTCGAGACACCTCAGGAAGTATGCCGCGTCTCGCGTTTTTCGTATCGCCAAACGAACTTACCCATATCCGATGTCACATAGACGAGCGATCCGTTACGGTTTTCCCATGGCAGTCAGCGGAAGCACAAGCATTGACATCGACGCGACACCGGCACAGATCCTGGATGCGATCGCCGACGTGGAATCGATGCCGTCCTGGTCATCGATCCACAAGAGTGTGGAGGTCATCGACCGGCATCCCGACGGGCGGCCCAAGCGGGTCAAGATGAAGGCGTCGCTCCTCGGCATCTCCGACGACCAGGTCCTGGACTACACCTGGTCGGACACGGGCGTCACCTGGGATCTCGTCGAGAGTTCGCAGCAGAAGGCACAGCACGCCGAGTACCGGCTGACCGAGAACGACAAGGGCACCCACGTCGAGTTCGAGATGATGCTCGACCCGAAGGCGCCGGTTCCCGGCTTCATCATCAAACGTGGTCAGAAAGCAATTCTCGAAATGGCCACCAAGGGATTGCGCGACCAGGTCAAGAGCTGAAGGACATCGGTCAAAGGCGGCGGGAGAGAAGCGCTTTCGCCGCCGCCCTACCGACTCCGAGGAATCCGGACAGCGACGCCATCCGGAATGCAGTCGACCACACCGTGCTGCGGGCCGACTCCGCAAGGGGCGCGTTGTCGAACCGATCCGACAACCAGTCGAGCACCACCGGCGCCGACAACACCATCAAGGAAAGGTGTTCGCTGAGGCGGTCACGCACGTAGGTGACATGCGCACCGCCCTTTTCGTACCGCTCCACTTGGCCGTCGATGTCCTCGACGGCGATGATCTGGTCATGCACGGGGTGCAGTACCAGCAGCGGACAGTCCGGGATGCGGTCACCGAGTCTGATGTCGTCGAAAAGCTCGAGCAGCTCGGGTCTGGCGAGCACATCGGCAAGCGGAATCTTGGTGTAGTTGTCGAAATCGTCCTTGGCGAAACGGATCACGGCTTCCACCGTTGACATCGACTCGATCATGTCCAGTCGGTTGCGGCCCTCCTCGTCGACGTGGGCCTCGATCACCTGCTTCAGGCCCGGGTAGATGTGTCGCAGACCGGCGACCACAAGAGCGGGCAGACCGGCGTATAAAGTGCTGTTGAGACGGATGTACGTCTCACCGGGATCTCCGACGGGCGCACCGAGTGCTGCACCGACGATGTTGATCTCCGGCGCGTACTCCGGCGCCATCTCCGCGACCCACGATGACGCCATGCCGCCGCCTGAATATCCCCACACCCCAACAGGTGTCGACGAGTCCAGACCCAGCGGCGCAAACGTCAACGCGGCACGAACGCCGTCGAGTACGCGATAACCGGGTTCCCGAGGGGCGCCGAAGTAGCCGTTCATCCCCTCGTGATCAGCGATGCTCACGGCCCAACCACGTTGCAGCGCATTGGCGATGATGAACATCTCGAAGGGCGGAACGCTCCCGGGCGACCACGCGCCCTGCTGGAAGACATACGACGGAAAACACTTCGCCGACACCGCGTCGATGGCGCACTGGTACGCGAGCAACGGACGGGGCTCGGCCGGGTCCGCGTCGGCAGGCAGCAACACCGTCGTCACCGCGGGCTCGGCGTTCCGGTGCAGATCACTGCTCCGGTAGAGCAACTGCCATGCCTTGGCCTTCTGCGGGATGATCCCCAGCAACGCCAACCGGATCTCCCGACTGCGGAGCAGCGTGCCTTCGGGCAGGGTGTCGAAACCGGCCGGAGGCACATAGAACGGGTCGATCCCGGGTGGGGATGGCCTGCTCCACCGTGACGGTATCGGCGCAGTCGCCTCGGGGGTCCAATCGTCGTCGATCAGAAGTTGCGTCATCAGGATCCTTGGTGAGAAAACAAAACCGGCGCGGACCGTTGGCCCGCGCGGGTAGAAGTGTGCCCTCTATCGGCGTTTGGTGACTGCCTTGACGATCGCGAGCAGGATAACCGCTCCGAGCAGTGCCGTGAGGAAGGTGAAGAACCAACCGCCGCTGGCGGTGTCGAAAGCGAAGCTGAGCAGGAAGCCACCGAGGAACGCACCGAGCACGCCGACCACGATGTTGAGCAGGATGCCCATCTGCTTGTCGGTGCCCATGAACTTGCTGGCAATCCATCCGGCGAGACCGCCGATGATGATGTAGCCGATCACACCCACCGATGTGGTGGTGGTGGAGCGTTCAGCAAGGATTTCAACAGCCGCAGCAGTAGTACTCACAGTTATTTCCTATCGTCGGTTGTCTTTGCCGACCGCAGCAGAGCGGCCAGGCGCTCAGTAAAGGTTCCCAATGTCGAACTTTGCAAACGTACAGATTTTGGCGCGTGAGCGTTTCAACGCTCCGCCACCGGGCTATCCCCCGTCCATGAGTTCAGCAAAAGATGACCCCACCTTGGACAACGTCATGATCCCGACCGAGACGGTCAATCCGGATCACCACGAGCACGCGAAGTCGCCGAAACATCTGAACGACGACGAGCTGGCCGAGCGAGCAGAGCACGAACAAGCCCTGGTCGACGACGCCAAGAACGGCGACAACTGATCATGAGCAAGCAGCGCGAGGACGTGCGGGACAACCCGGACTCACCCGATCCGGAAGATCCGCGCAAGCCCGAATCCCCGACTCAGCTGACCAAGCACTCCTTCATGTTCGTGCTTCGGAAGACGCTGCGGGAGTTTTCGCGCGATCAGTGCACCGACATCGCGGCAGCACTAACGTACTACTCGGTGCTGTCGCTGTTCCCCGCGCTGCTTGCCTTGGTCTCGCTGCTTGGTGTGTTCGGACAAGGTCAGAAAACCACTGACGCAGTACTCAAGATGGTCGACGACCTCGGACCCTCGTCCGCGGTCGACACCCTGCGCGGACCCATCGAACAACTCGTTGCCGCGCCCAGTGCGGGGTTCGCCCTGGTCCTCGGTCTCGTCGGCGCCCTGTGGTCGGCGTCCGGTTACGTGGGGGCCTTCGGCCGGGCGATGAACCGGATGTACGAGATCGACGAAGGTCGGCCGATCTGGAAATTGCGTCCGGTCATGCTGCTCGTCACCCTGATCGCGCTGATCATGGCCGCGGCGGTTGCCTTCATGCTCGCCGTGAGTGGTCCGGTTGCGAAGTCGATAGGTGACGCCATCGGCCTGGGCGACTCGGCCCTGACCATCTGGAACATCGCACGCTGGCCCGTGGTCTTGATCTTCGTGATCCTGGTTGTCGCGATTCTCTACTGGGCCACCCCGAACGTGAAGCAGCCGAAGTTCCGCTGGGTGAGCGCCGGCGCGATCCTCGCCATCGTCACCTGGATCGTCGCCTCGGCCCTGTTCGCGTTGTACGTCGCGAACTTCAGCAACTACAACAAGACCTATGGCGCCCTCGCCGGTGTCATCGTGTTCTTGCTGTGGCTCTGGCTCACCAACCTCGCGTTGCTGTTCGGTGCCGAATTCGACTCCGAGCTCGAGCGCGGTCGGCAGCTCCAGGCAGGTCTGCCGGCCGAAGAGCGCCTGCAACTCCCGCCGCGGGACACCAAGGCATCGGACAAGAACGAAGCAACCGACCAGAAGTTCGTCGAGAAAGGTCGGGCCCTACGCGAATCCCAGGGCCAGACGATGACGCCTGACAAATAGGGCAGGTTTTCCGAAACCCCCGAACTGGTTTGCCCGGTGCGGGGGTTTTGTTGTGGAACCTGCAACCGCTCGGGCTGCGAGGCGAGCAACGACCAGCCGGGCGAGCGTGGTCGCGGGGTCAGCTCGGAGAGACTGGCACATGCTCGGGCTGTGGGGCGAGCGTCGGCCAGTTAAGCGAGCTGGGGTTCGGGTCGGCTCGCAAAACCGGGACACGCACCCACTGCAGAGCGCGCAACCCCTTACCGACAATCAGCGCAACGCAACCAAGTTCGCGACGGAATTGCGGACGTCGGACTCGATGACCTTCGCGACGAGGTTGCCGACGGGGCCGTTCAAGACGCTGCCGCTGAGAGTGGCATCGAGGTCGAAGATCGAGCCGTTTCCTTCCGGCGTGACCTTCAGTGCGATCTCGATCCGCACACCGCCGCGACCCTTGCCCGACAACTCGAGCAGGCGTGGCTCGTCGTAGCGCGTCACGGTCCAGTGGATCGTGTTGCGGAAACCCTTCACCTTGATCAGCGACGACACCTCGGTGCCCTCTTCGATCTGCGCGGGCAACGGACTCTTCCAGCCCGCGAAGATCGTCATCCACTCGTCGAAGCGACTCAGATCCGACGCCATGTTCCAGGCCGCAGCAGGTTCGAGGTCGGACGTGACGGAAACATTCACACCAGCCATTTGGATGTCTACTTTCGTTGTTTTGTGCGGCCTTCGCGCCGAGCGGCTCGGGTCAGAACAGCGGCGGCAGAGCAAAGACCATGATGATCGTCCACGAGATGTGCGTACCCATCGATGCGACGATGCCGCCCGTGGCACGCCGTTCGAGAGCGCTCACAGCTCCGAGCAGGATTGCCGCGAAGCCCAGCATCGGGTTGCCGCTGGCAAGGGTGGCGACGATGTAGATGAGTGTGGAGAAGATGACGGGCGCATGGCCTTTGAGGGCCGTGTACACCGCACCACGGAAGAACATCTCCTCCGCCACGCCGTTGACAAGGGCGGTGGCGAGAATCAGGGAGAAGGTGCCTTGATCGGCGTGGTCGAGCACATCGGAGACGAAATCGGCGATGGGTGGAATCTCCCGGACCACCAGCGCGCCGACAACAAACACCGCACCCAGCGCCAGCCCCACCGCGACACCGATCGCGCCGGCACGCACCGGCCCGCCACGCGGCGGCGGAAATGCCCCGAGGTGTAGCGGCCCGGACAGCACCGCGCCGATGGCCCAGACCGCCGCGAGGGCGAAGGTCATCGGGTAGAACGACGAGTCACCGGGATCTATCGACAGCGAGATGCTCAGCAGCACGCTGCCCACGAGCAACGTGACCACCACGACGATCCTGCGGCGCAACATCTGGGCGCGTGTCTCGGGCGGGTCGTTGGAGTCGTCCTCCATCGTGCCGATGAGGAACTGGACCTTCTCAGGCAGTGTGATCATTTGGGCCGCCCTGTCACCGCGCCGACGACCCCGGTCAGGAGGTTCCACGCCGGACCGAAGCGGTCTCGCACCCCGATCTTCACCCGCATCAGGTCGCCGCCGGCCCAGTCGGGGTCGGTGTCGGCCAGGTGATGGATGTCGCGGAGTTTGTCGACCGGCCTCGGAAGTGGACTCTCGGCGGATCTGCGCACTGCATCCCGGATGGTCAACAATCCTCCCGGCGGATCGGGGACGTGGTCTCGGATCGAATGTTCTGACGCCTTCATCGGGTAGTCAAGTGATCTCACCAGATCGGACGCGAGCCCGCTGGGGACCGGGACGATGAAACCGCTGACAAAACCGGCCAGTCGCACGTCGATGTTCGGGAGCAGCACGCCGACCCTGGGCTGACCGATCTCCCGCAGATAGGCGAACAGCAGCGAGTTGTACGACGACCGCTCCGGACCGCTGATGTCGTAGTCACCCGGTGGCACCGAGTCGGTGGCTGCCGCGGCGAGATAGTGCACGGCGTCGCGCACCGAAATCGGATCCATCGGATTGTCCATCCACGCCGGCAGCGGGATCACGGCCAGACGGTCGGCCATATAGCGCACCATCTCGAACGATGTGGATCCGGCGCCGATCACCACGGCCGCGCGCAACCACACCAGGTCCGCTCCCCCGTCGACCGACAACGCGGTTCCGACCTCGGCCCGGCTCTCGAGATGTTCGGAGAGTTCGGCGTCGTCGGGGACAAAGCCTCCGAGGTAGACGATGCGTCCGACGCCCGCGTCGCGCGCTGCGGCGGCCACGTTGTCCGCGGCCCGGCGGTCGTCGTCGCGGAAATTGGGCTGTCCGATGCCGTGGACGAGGTAGTAGATGACGTCGATGTCGCCGCCCGAGCTGATGCCGTCGCGGACCGAATCGGCGTCGAGCGCGTCGAACTCGATGGTCTTCACCCGATCGAACCATCCGAAGCGCTCGAGACTGCTGCGATTGCGCGATGCGGCAACCACCTCGTGCCCCTTCGACAACAGAGCTGGGACCAGTCGAGACCCGATGTAACCAGTCGCTCCCAGAACAAGAACCCGCATGTGATCACCGTTCGTCAGGACCGTGAATGCCACGATCGATGTGCTCGGCCTACGTCTGTAGACATTCCCGGAACCCGCGACACCGTCAGCACGTGATCTGCGGCGGCTCACCCCGGTATTGGAGCGTCTGGATCGCTTGTTCCCCTACATCCTCAGCAGCCAAGTACCCCATAAGCGGTTGGCGGCAATCGTGACATCACTCGCATCTGCGACCGTCGTGTAATGGTTTTTGACAGCCTATCCATTTCATCGGCACGATCTAGGCATGGATGACACGTTGCAGCGGAAGTGGCCGTGGCTCGGGGATCACCTGGCCCTCGACGTCGCCAACACCATCCGGATCGAGGACGGCCGGCAGGTCGAGTTGCTCGCGACGCCGGCCGATCTTGTCGGGTGGCTCGACGTGGAGCCCGCACCGATGCCCCGCCCCGAGGTCGTCGACGAACATTGCCTGGAGCGGTTCCGGTCTGTTCGCGACGCCGCCCTGCTCATCCTCCACAGCGCTGTGGCCGGCGAGTCCCTGCCGGCCGATGCCGTGGACGACATCAACGACGCGGTGCAGGCAGCCTCGGTCCACCGATTGCTCACCGCAAACGCACGCGAAGCAGAACATGTTGGGGCGCAATCTGATCCGACGATCGCGCTGACGGGTCACGCAGCCGCCGCCGTGGTCGACCTCATCGCGCGAGACGACCTCGCCAACCTCGCGGTCTGTCATGCGCCCTTGTGCGGCCAGTTCTTTCACCGGGCGCGCCCCAACCAACGCTGGTGCAGTCCAGGATGCGGCAACCGGGCGCGGGTCGATCGACATCGTCATCGCCGCAACGGTCCACGGTGACGATCGACTGGCTGGGTTATCTCGCGGTACTGACTGTCGCCTACGTGGTGCCCGGGCCCGACTTCCTGCTGATCTTGCGGTGGTCCACAGAGAATCGCCGCGACGGGCTGCTCGCACTCGCCGGTGCTCAGACGGGTCTGTCCGTACACATCGTCCTCGCGGTGACCGGGGTCAGCTTTCTCGTCGCGCGTGTGCCCATGGCACTCACCATCATCCAGATACTCGGTGCCGTCTACCTGTGCTACCTCGGAGTCCGTCTGATCGTTCGCCGCGACTCCCGCGATCGTGAGGCGGTGTCCCCGGCGACAGCGTTTCGCAATGCCCTCGGGACCAATCTGCTCAATCCGAAAGCGATCGTTTTTGTCACCGGTGTGCTTCCCCAATTCGCCACCGGCACGGCATCACTGCCACTTGAACTCGCCATTCTTGGGCTGGTCGACGTCGTCTTCGGAATCGCCGTCTATGTCGGGGTTGTGATGGCCGGAAGGCGTCTGTCGGGCCCTTTGCGGCGCGACGTGATCCGGCGGCGTTGGAATTGCGCGAACGGCGTGCTCCTGGTCATGCTCGGCATGGCACTCGGTGTCGCCAACGCCTGACGACACCGAGCCCTACGCCCGGCGCCAACTAGGAACTGAGCGCTTTGGTCTTCAGCTGCTCGAACTCGTTCTGGTCGATGGTGCCATCAGCCAAAAGCGCCTTGGCCTGGGCGATCTGATCTGCCGGTGACGTACCCGCCGCCTGCCTGATGTAGTCGTCGACTTGCTTCCTGGCAGCTTCATGCGACGCTGCCGCACGTTCTGCCATTCCCCGACCACGAGCGATCAAGTAGACGAACACGGTGATGTACGGCAGCAGGATCAAGAAGATGATCCAGACGGCTTTGACCAAACCGGATGTTTTGTGATCGCGGAACAAATCCGCGAGAACGTTGAAGAGAATCATCAGATACGCGATGAACGCGAATATCACCACGGTGTACCAGATGAAATCCCAGAATGAATCCCACATGACCGACCACTCCTTGCTTGATGGTGTCTCGCCGAAATCGGCGACCTCTCCCGAATCATGGCATGTGAAAGCACATTTGGGGTGTCGTTGAGATTCGGTTTTCGATCGCTACCGATTTCAGTTCAGAGATTTGAGTTCATTGGTCGGTCATGCGGGCGCGACAGCTCCGAAACGCAGAGAGTCGTCCACCGTGGAGTTGACGCCGCCCACCCGGAAGCTCGCACCTCGGTGATGGTCGGGAAGCAGATCTCCCTTGCCGAACAGCTTGTGCCGCAGAGTTCCCGGCACGTACTCGCGGTCGTAGGCCCCGCGTGCCTCCAGCGCGGGGACCACGTGCTCGATGACGTCGGTGAACGTTCCGGGGGTGACCGCATACGCGAGATTGAATCCGTCGACATCGGTGTCGTTTGCCCACTCGAGCAACTGGTCGGCGATGCTCTCGCCCGACCCGACCAACAGCGGGCCCATCCCTCCGATGCCGCCCCACGCCGCGATGTCGCGGATGGTCCACTCCTTGCCCGTATCGGAGGCCTGGCTGAACGCGGCCACCGCCGACTGGATGGCGTTGCTGTGCACGTTGCCGATCGGCTCGTCGAGGTCGTATTGCGACAGGTCGATGCCCATCCATCCCGACATGAACACCAGGGCGCCCTCGTCGCTGGCGTAGCGCCGGTACTCCGCGGCCTTGGCCTGGGCAGCTTCCTCGGTCTCGTCGGTGATGATCGTCAGGAGCGTGTAGATCCTGGCGTCGTAGGCATCGCGGCCTGCCGCCACCAGCTGTCCGCGGATGTTCTCCACGAGGGTCCGCAGGATGTCCTTGGTGGGCGCCCCGACGAAGATGGCCTCGGCATTCTCTGCTGCGAACTTGACCCCCCGGGGAGATGCCCCGGCCTGATAGATGACCGGTGAGCCCTGCGGCGACGGCTCGTGGAGGTGGATACCGGGAACGTTGAAATGCGTGCCCCGGTGGCCGATGTGGTGGACCTTCGCCGGATCGGCGAACACACCGTGCTCCTTGTCGCGGCGCACCGCATCCCGTTCCCACGAGCCTTCCCACAACTTGTAGAGCACGGTCAGGTATTCGTCGGCGTGGTCGTAACGGGCGTCGTGTTCGAGCTGATCGACCTCACCCATGTTGCGGGCCGCAGCGGGCAGATAGCCGGTGACGACATTCCAACCGATCCGGCCACGCGTCAGGTGGTCGAGCGTGGACAACCGCCGGGCGAAGGGATACGGATGCTCGAATCCGGTGCCCGCCGTGATGCCGAACCCGAGATGTTCGGTGGCGTGGGCCATCGCCGAGACGAGCAACAGCGGATCGGCCACCGGGATCTGTGCGCCCTGGCGGATCGCCGCCTCGTCGGTGCCGGCGTACACGTCGTAGGTGCCCAGCACGTCGGCGATGAACAGCCCGTCGAAACCGCCACCTTCGAGCGCCTTCGCCAGGTCAACCCAGTAGTCGAGGGTGTTGTAGTCCCACGACCGGTCGTCGGGATGACGCCACATACCTGGCGATTGGTGGGCTACGCAGTTCATGTCGAACGCGTTGAACCGGATCTTGCGGGTCATTCGGTACACCTTCCACGGGCAGTTGCAGGGCAATTCTGGGCAGCTCCGACCCCGCGGGAAACACTTGGAATCACGCTGGCCCGAATGACCGACTAAATTTGACCGGTGAGCGCATTTGCACCTGAAGAAGATCTGGGCCCCGACGACCGACTGACCCCCGCCATCGTGTTGGTGGTCACCGAAGACAACCGCAACACCATCGTCGACGAGATCCGCAGCCGCTACGGTCGCGACTACTCCGTCGTCTTCACCGAAACCGCCGCAGCCGCCATCGACACCGTCAAAACGCTGCTCGCGCAGAACGTCCCGGTGGCGCTCATCGTCTCCGAACTGTCCGCGTTCGAAGAGGGGTGGGACGGGTCCCGGCTGCTGCACAAGATGCGGTACCTGGTACCCACCGCGCGGCGTATCGCCCTGATCCCGGCCAGCAAGTTCGGCACCTCCTTCGACGACCTGCGCGGCGAGATCTCCGCAGGCAAGTACGACACCTATCTCGCGATCCCGCAGGGACAGCGCGACGAGGAGTTCCACACCGCGATCGTCGAATACCTGTCCGACTGGGGGTGGTCGGTGGCCGCACCTGAGGTCGCCTTCATCCAGATCGTCACCGACGGGCCGTCATCCGAACTCTCCGCGATCCGCGACTTCCTGGACCGGATGGGTATGCCCGTGCAGATCCACAGCCCCGAATCGCTTGCGGGCCGGGCTCTACTCGCGTCGGTCGAAGGCAAGGCCGAGTTTCCGATCCTCTCCCGTGCCGGACGCCCACCACTGTCGCGGCCGACTCTCGCGCAGGTGGCCGAATCGGTCTACGGTTCGGCGGACAGCATCCCCCGACGGCACCGTCTCCGACGTTGTGGTGCTGGGCGCAGGGCCGGCGGGCCTGGCCGCTGCCGTGTACGGCGCATCCGAGGGCCTGTCCACCACAGTGCTCGAATCCGGCGCGATCGGTGGTCAGGCCGGAACCAGCTCGATGATCAAGAACTACCTCGGCTTCCCCAGGGGCATCTCCGGCATGCGACTGGCCCAGCGAGCCCGCATCCAGGCGAGCCGGTTCGGGGCCCAGTTCTTCAGTGGTCGCGGCGCCACGAGCATCGAGGTCGGTACCGACCATCACCACGTCCGGGTGGATGACGCCAAGATCTGTGCCCGCACCATCGTGATCGCGACCGGCGTGGCGTACCGCCGATTTGGGGTGCGTGGCATCGAAGATCTCGTCGGCGCCGGGGTCTACTACGGCGCAGCCACCAGCGCGGCCCGCGAGATGACCGGCAAACACGTCGTGGTGGTCGGTGGCGGCAACTCGGCGGGCCAGGCGGCCATGCACCTGTCACGTTTCGCCGATGCGGTCACCATCGCCGTACGGCGTGACGGTCTCGCAGAAACCATGTCGGACTACCTGATTCGTGAGATCCAGGCCAACCCACGGATCACCGTACGCGGGTACACCGAGGTGATCGACGGCGGCGGCGACGGCCACCTGGAATGGCTCACGCTGTGCGACAACAGAACCCGCACACCCGAACGGGTCGAGGCCGCAGGACTGTTCCTGCTGCTCGGCGCCGCCCCCACCTGCGACTGGATCCCCGCGCAGGTCGCCCGCGACGACCACGGCTTCCTGCTGACCGGACGGTCAGTACCGAAAGAGCTCTGGGTGGACGGCGTGCCCCCGGCATTCCTCGAGACCAGCGTCCCCGGGATCTTCGCGGTCGGCGACGTTCGCAGCGGATCCATGAAGCGCGTGGCCTCGGCCAGCGGCGAAGGAGCGTCGTCGGTGCCGCTTGTGCACGACAGGTTGTCGCAACTACGGCTGGCCAACCTGCCGCCCAGTCACTGATCAGTCGATCGAGTACACCCGGCGGGCATTGTCGCGAAACGCCTTGCGCAGCAGGTCTTCCCCGTAGGGGGCGAGCACGTCGAGCTGGGTGCCGACGATGGTTGCCATCGAGGCGTTCGGCTTGTCGGCCGGGAAATTGGACCCGAACATGAGGCGATCCGGGCCGAACACCGACACCGCATGTTCGAGAAGCGGTCCGGTCATGTTCGTCAGTGTCTGCTGGGTGCCGATGTTGCCCGAACGCTGGTGTCCGT
Source organism: Williamsia sp. D3 (assembly GCF_000506245.1). NCBI lineage: Bacteria > Bacillati > Actinomycetota > Actinomycetes > Mycobacteriales > Nocardiaceae > Williamsia > Williamsia sp. D3. The sequence continues at coordinate 174,885 of NZ_AYTE01000016.1, forward strand.
AACCGAGCAACGGGAAAGCAATACCCGACAGCTTGGCGATCACGTTGCGGCACTGGGCAACCGCGCTGATGTCCTCACGCCACGCACGCATCAGCTCGTGACGTTGGGCGGCCGTGTGACCGGTGCTCTGGCCCATCGGCCCGAACAGACCCACCGGGGTGCCCAGATGGTTCAGCACGATGGTGGTGTCCGGGTACTCGCGTGCCAGCGTCCGTACATCGCGCAGCTGATGGGAGTACACCCACGCCTCGAAGATCAGCTTGCGGTCGGCGAGGGCGCCGAACCCTTCGAGGAAATCCGCCGACGCGAACACCCCGTCGGTGTCGGCCCAGCTGCGCACCTTGGGGTCGGGATGCCATGCCGCCATGCACCGGATCCCGCGGACCAGCTCACTGATCTCCAGATGCATGTCCAGCAGCTGCCCGAACTCAGGGCTGCGCGGATCGCCTCTGGCGATCACCGCACCGAGCTCCGGAGCACCTTCCTGGCCGAACGGCAGGCTGGTGACCCAGCGTGTCTCGGCAGCGGCAGCCATCGGATCGTCCGTGCGCCAGTCGGCCTGCATGTGCACCACGGACTCCACCGGAACACCGGTCAGCGGCACCACCTTGGCGGCGTCGGCGTAGTAATGCTTGGGCAGATACGGCCGGGTGACGAACTTGGGGTCGAGCACGAGTTCGCGGTCGCGCTGGGCAACGGCGTACCGGAAGATGGCCTTGCCCAGTACCGGCGCCGCCCGGTAGATGCGGGTGCGTTTCGCTGCCTCACGCGGGGTCCGAAGCGGATCCCACTGGTGAATGTGCGTGTCGATGACACCGGGGACGATCCCCAGCAGTGCCCCACCGGACAAACGCGTATCCCCTTCGGATCGCGCAGAGTCCTCTGCCCGTCCTTTTGCCATGGAATGACTGTACCCAGCGTTGTACGCACACCGATCGCAAGTTCGCGACCGAATGCGACAATCCATTCCTGCGCGGAACGCGAGACAATAAAATACGGTCTGTCGCGGAAGTATCTATGCTGACAGGCGTTGTTCGCAGCGCGATGAGGGAAGGCCGACGCGGCGTGGGTACCCATACACGGCATGTGCTCTTGCAGGTGCGCGATGTGCTGGGACAAGATGCCGACCGGTTCACCGCGAACTTCTATCTGCGCCTGTTCGCGATGAACCCCGAGCTGCGAGACCTCTTCCCGGCGAACATGGCCCATCAGCGAGCGACCCTGTTCCGGGTCATCGACTACGTACTCGAAACGGTCCCCGACAGCAGCAGCCATCCCCATCTGCTGGACTTCCTCGGGCAGCTCGGCCGCGACCACCGCAAGTTCGGGGTCACCGAGGAGCACTACCAGCAATTCCTCGTGGCGCTGACCCGTGAGATCGCTGCGACGATGGGCCCCCAATGGGACGAGGAGTACGCGAATGTGGTGTCACAGGCGCTGATGCTCACCACGGGGGTGATGCGGGGCGCCGCACATTCGGCGAAGGGTCCTGCCACCTGGCAGGCGACGGTCGCCGAGAAGTACCGGTTGTCCCGCGACCTGGCCATCGTGCGGCTGCTCAGCCGTACACCGCTGACCTACTCGGCCGGCCAGTACCTCGAAGTGCAGATACCCCAATGGCCGCGGATATGGCGCCATCTCTCGCCGTCCATCCCCGCCAACCCCGCCGGTGAGCTGGAGTTCCACGTCCGAGCGGTTCCGGGCGGCTCGGTGAGCAACTCGATAGTCACCGAAACCCAGGTCGGCGACGTGTGGACGTTCGCGCAGAATCACGGGACCCTGCACCTGATGCCCGACCGCGACGTGTTGATGATCGCGGGCGGAACCGGGCTCGCACCCCTGCGGGCGATGATCATCGAACTCGCACGGCGGGTCGATGCGCCGCGTGTGCACCTGTTCTACGGTGCGCGGTACCCGGCCGATCTCTACGATCTGTCGTTCTTGTGGCAGATCGCGGCGACCAACCCGTGGCTCACCATCACCACCGTGGTGGAGGACGAGACCGATCCCTGGTGGAGCACCCCGAGCGAGCACGATCAGACCATCGAACTGGAGCGAGTGCAGGGCCAACTCGCCGACGCAGTACTCGGCTACGACCGCGACTGGACCGATCATCAAGTGCTGCTCGCCGGTTCACCGGAGATGCTGGCCACCACCCGGAGACGGTTGCTCATCGCGGGCATCCGAGCGAGCTTGATGCAGCACGACCCGGTCTAGGGCTGAGGCGGCCCGCCACCCGGGATATTCGCGTCGGACGGTGAGCTTGGAACGCTCACCGAACCCGACGGGTCTGTCGGAGGATCCGGATCCGGCTCCTCACTACTCTCTTCTGGCGGCTCAGATGTCGTAGTGGTTGTCACCACAGGCGGCGGGGTCTGGGTCACGGTGATCGGCGGCGGCGCCTGGGTGATGGTGGTCGGCGGCGCCGGTGGCGGAGCCGGGATCGTCCGAGTGCTGCTCGCGGGCACCGAGATCGTCGGAGACGAGATGCGCGAGAGCCCCTTCGACGTGGTCACAGGGGTGGTGGTACTGGTGCTCGAGAACTTGGCGGTGACGGAGTTGTCGTCGCTCACGGTCTCGGGATTGTTGCTGCCACCGGTCATCACGACCGCGATGATCACCCCGACGGCCAGCAGCAGCGCGGCACCGGCGCTCGCCGAGAGCAGCACCCATCGGTTGTTGTCGCGACTGTGCCCGACCGCGGCGGCGGCGACCATGGCCGCGCCGCCGGCGGCCGCGTATTGAGGATCGTCGACCAGCTGCACGGGCAGTTGCAGGGCGTATTCGAGCGACGGCGCGACGCCGGGAACCTGAGCGCCAGGGCCCACCACCACAACTCCGTGGACGGCGTTGCTGGGGTTCGGGATGACCGCGATCGCGTCGGCGAGGGTCTGCGCGCCCTCGGGTTCGGTGACCGGGAGCCGTTCGCCGAATCCTGACACCGCACTGGCCCCCACGACCGTGCGGGCCGAGGTGTCGATGAGTGCGACGGACTGGCCGGTGAACAGGGCTCCGGTGGTGTCGAGGTCGGCAACCACCACAACACCGCGCGAACCGAACTGGGTGGTCGCGAGCTCGGCGAACGCGAGTGGGGTCCCGACCACGGTCGTGCGCGCGAACCACGCAGGTTTGATCGGCGCGGCCGAGGAGTCGGCTGCCGGGTTCGGCGGCAGGATGAAGTCCGGCACGACCTTCGCGGCGAGGATGTCATCGATCGCCAACTGCATTCCGCTGTCGGAGCATGCGATGGTGATCGCCGATGGCGTGATGGGTGCTGACTCGACCAACTGATAGATCGCGTCGAATGCGATCTCAGGAGAAGGGCCCGTCAACTCCACGAAGTTGCGGGCCAAGACCTCACCGGTGCCGGAATCGGCGACCACCGAGGCGATCTCCAGGTCGGTGATCGAAATCCCGAGTACCTGGCTCATACCTGAGTATCGCTCTCATCGAAGGCGCTGTTACCGAAACTCACGAAATGCGAGGCGGAATGGACCCCTGCCGATACCGTGCTCATCTGTCGCCGCGCTCGCGGCGCGGCTTCCACACGACCAACGCGCTGGTTCGCGGCATCGGGACGAGCTCGCCGCGACTGCTCGCGCGATGGGCGGCGACCTCTGCCTCCAGTTCACGGATCCGGCTCTGCAGCGCGTCGACCTGGTTGGTCAACTCGATCACGCGCTTGATGCCGGCCAGGTTCACACCCTCGTCCTGCGACAGTCGCTGCACCTCGCGGAGCAGCTCGACGTCGCGGCTGGAATACCGCCGCCCGCCACCCGCCGCGCGCTGGGGGGTGACGAGCCCGAGACGGTCGTAGGTGCGCAGTGTCTGCGCGTGCATGCCGGCCAGTTCGGCGGCCACCGAGATCACGAACATCCGCGCCGATTGATCGGCGGATTCACGTTCTTCACGGCGGGAGCTCATCACTTACCCCAATTCGCACGCGGGTCGAACCCGCTGGCCTTTTCTGCCGCGGCGTACTTGCCAAGAGCTTCGATGGCCGCGTCGTCGAGGTTCGGCGGCACTGCAACCTTCACGGTCACCAACAGATCGCCGGCGCCGCCTGCGCGTTTGGCGACACCGCGGCCGCGAACCCGCAGGGTGCGTCCGTCGACGGTGTTCGGCGGGATCTTCAACCCGACACTGCCGTCGAGTGTCGGTACCGACACCGTGGTGCCGAGGACCAGTTCGGCGAAGGTCACCGGGAGGGTCACCTTCACGTCGTCGCCGCTGCGGGTGAACGTGCGGTCGGGTGACACGTGGACGCTGACGTACAGGTCGCCCGACGGTGCTCCGCGCAGGCCCGCTTCGCCCTGCCCGGCCAGCCGGATCCTGCCGCCGTCGGACACACCGGGCGGGATGCGCACGGTGATCGGGCGGGTACGGACCGTGGCGCCGTCGCCCTCGCACACCGGGCACGGATCGTCGATCTTGGATCCGGTGCCGCGGCAGTCCGAACACGGTTCGCTGAATCCGAATGCGCCCTGGTTGCGGCTGACGACGCCGGCGCCGTTGCAGGTGGGGCACACCCGCGGACTGGTGCCGGGCTTCGCGCCACTGCCATGACAGTTCGTGCACGGCGCCGAACTGGTGATGGTGATGGTTTTCGAGGTACCCAGCGCTGCTTCTTTGAAGGTCAGCGTGGTCTCGGTTTCCAGGTCGTTGCCGCGACGGCTGCGCGTCTGGGTGCCACGGGGGGTGGCGGTGCGGTTGAACAGGCCACCGAACAGGTCGCTGAATCCGCCTGCGCCGCCGGCCGGTCCGCCCGCCGCGTCACCGAACAGATCGTTGAGGTTGAACTCCTGACCTCCGGCCGTGGTGCCGTAGCCGCCGGGGAATCCGGCAGCACCACCGCGACCGCGCGCGCCGGCGAACATCCGCCGGGTGTCGTCGTACTCCTTGCGCTTGGCAGGGTCGGACAGCACGCTGTGCGCCTCGGAAACCAGCTTGAAGCGTTCTTCGGCAGCCGGGTCGTTCGGGTTCGCATCGGGATGCAGTTCGCGCGCCAGCTTGCGGTAGGCCCGCTTGATGTCGTCGGCGGACGCATCGGATGCAACGCCCAGCGCTTTGTAGAAGTCCTGTTCGAGCCACTCACGTTGAGGAGCCACCAGGCGTCACCTCCTTCTCTTTCTCAAATCTCGTTGTGTGCAAAAAGTCTTGGTAGCGATCCCGGCCCAGGCGCGGTGCGCCTGGGCCGGAATGCTCATTCTTCGTTGGTCTGACCCGCAGGGGTCTGTACTGCCGGTTCCGGACCGTCGACCACCACGACCATGGCGGTGCGCAGTACCCGGTCGCCGAGCCGGAAACCTTGCCGGTACACCGTTCCGATCACCGGGTTCGATCCCTGACCTTCATGTTGCACCGCTTCGTGCAGCGCCGGGTCGAACTCGTCGCCCTCGGCCCCGAACGAGGCGAGACCGGCCGCGGTGAGTGTCTCGGTGATCTTATCGGCCACCGCACGCAGCGGGCCCGCTTCGAGGTCACCGTGCGCACGTGCGCGGTCCAGGTCGTCGAGGACGGGCAGCAGCGACTTGATGAGATCACCCTTGCCGTACTGCTGCGCGCTGACCTTCTCGCGCTCGGCGCGACGCCGATAGTTGGCGTACTCCGCGTGCACACGCTGCAGGTCGGCGAGCAACTCGGACTCCTTGTCCGAGCCCGCGACATCGGCGACCGCGTCGTCGATGGCCGCATCCACCGTGTCATCCGATTCCGGAGTGGGTGCCGCGTCTGCGCCGTCTACGGGCGCATCCGCGGCATCCGTGGCCGGAGGAGCTTCCTCCGTGGCGGTCACCGGATCGGATTCCGGACCGGTCACTTGGTTTCTCCGGCGTTGCTGTCAGCACCTTCGTCCACGACCTCGGCGTCGACGACATCGTCGGCCCCGCCGGCAGCGGCAGCTCCGTCACCTTCGGCAGCGGCGTTGGCGTAGATCGCCTGACCGAGCTCCTGGGAATCGGTGGTCAGCTTCTCGACAGCCGACTTCACGGCGCCGAGGTCGCTGCCCTTGAGAGCCTCACGCACGCCCTCGATCGAGCCTTCGACCTTGGTCTTGAGCTCGGCCGGGACCTTGTCGTCGGACTCCTTGAGGAACTTCTCGGTCTGGTTGACCAGCGACTCCGCCTGGTTGCGGGTCTCGGCCTCTTCGCGACGCTTCCGGTCTTCGTCGGCGTGCGCTTCGGCGTCCTTGATCATCCGATCAATCTCGTCCTTGGACAGGCCGGAGCCGTCCTGGATCCGGATGGTGTTCTCCTTGCCGGTGCCCTTGTCCTTGGCGGTGACGTGCACGATGCCGTTGGCGTCGATGTCGAAGGTCACCTCGATCTGCGGGACACCCTGCGGTGCAGGTGCGATACCGGCCAGCTCGAACGAACCGAGCAGCTTGTTGTGCGAGGCGATCTCACGCTCACCCTGATACACCTGGATCTGCACCGACGGCTGATTGTCCTCTGCCGTGGTGTAGGTCTCCGACCGCTTGGTCGGGATGGTGGTGTTGCGCTCGATCAGCTTGTGCATCACGCCGCCCTTGGTCTCGATACCGAGGGAGAGCGGGGTGACGTCGAGGAGCAGGACGTCCTTGACCTCACCGCGGAGCACACCGGCCTGCAGTGCGGCACCGACGGCCACGACCTCGTCCGGGTTGACACCCTTGTTGGGCTCGCGGCCTCCTGTCAGTTCACGCACCAGGTCGCTGACGGCGGGCATACGGGTGGAGCCACCGACGAGCACGACGTGGTCGATGTCGCCGACGGCGATGCCAGCGTCCTTGACCACGGCCTGGAACGGCGCACGGGTGCGCTCGAGCAGGTCGTTGGTGATTTTCTGGAACTCACTGCGGGTGAGCTGCTCGTCGAGGAACAGCGGGTTCTTGTCCGCGTCGACCGTGATGTAGGGCAGGTTGATCGAGGTGCTCTGTCCCGAGGACAGTTCGATCTTCGCCTTCTCGGCGGCCTCACGCAGACGCTGCAGGGCCATCTTGTCCTTGGTCAGGTCGATGCCGTTCTGCGCCTTGAACTTGTCGACGAGCCAGTCGACGACACGCTGATCCCAGTCGTCACCACCGAGGTGGTTGTCACCGGAGGTCGCCCGGACCTCGACGACACCGTCGCCGATCTCCAGCAGCGAGACGTCGAACGTACCGCCACCGAGGTCGAACACCAGGATGGTCTGTTCCTTCTCGCCCTTGTCCAGGCCGTACGCCAATGCGGCGGCGGTGGGCTCGTTGACGATGCGGAGCACGTTGAGGCCGGCGATCTGGCCGGCTTCCTTGGTGGCCTGACGCTGGGCGTCGTTGAAGTACGCCGGGACGGTGATGACCGCGTCGACGACCTCGTCGCCCAGGTAGCTCTCGGCGTCGCGCTTGAGCTTCATCAGCGTGCGAGCGCTGATCTCCTGTGGCGTGTAGTTCTTGTCGTCGATGGACGTGGTCCAGTCCTCGCCCATGTGGCGCTTGACCGAACGGATGGTGCGGTCGACGTTGGTGACTGCCTGGTTCTTGGCCGGCTGTCCGACCAGAACCTCGCCGTTGCGGGCGAATGCAACCACCGACGGGGTGGTGCGGGCGCCCTCGGCGTTGGCGATAACGGTGGGTTCGCCACCTTCGAGCACAGAGACCACCGAGTTGGTGGTGCCCAGGTCGATTCCAACAGCACGAGCCATTTGTTGCCTCCTATAAGCAGTGCGGCGCAACCGTGCGCGCACAATTTGTTCACGTTTGTGGTCTGTGACGACCTCTTCTTGGGGTCCGAAACCTCAGCGCGATCGACTCAACTGTTACCGGTCGATGCCATTCACGTCAAACCGGGTTGAGTCTTCGCGGCTCAGGTCTCTCGAGAGGTGTAACGGACCAAGTGCACAAACTGTTCCCGAATATCTCAAATAGTTGAGTCGAATCGACTCAACGTGGGCCATTGCCTCCGGAAGTTGACGGTTGGGGCGGCAGGCTCGTTACGCTCAGACCGTGACACCGCCCGATCCGATTCCTCCGCGCCCCCGTCCGGCCCGTCCCGAGATCCGGATCGAACCGCTGCACGATCCGATCCCTGACGAGCGGCCCCGGGTTCTCGACATCGCGGCGGTGATCTGGCTGCTCACGCTGGTCGCCCTGGTGGTGACGGCCGCGATGGTGGGCTTCGACCACGCCGACGTGCGCGCCGAACTGACCCGGTCTCTCGCCGAGGACAACCTGTCGGCGACCCCGGAGGAACTCGCCGACACCGTGAAGATCGCGATGATCGCCAGTGGTGTGGTGGCGTTCCTCGTGTTGGCATGCGGCCTGTTCGGGATTCTCCGGCTGCGTGACCGCGTGCCGTCGAGCCGGAGCCTCCTCGCGACCATCGGTGTGGTCGCGGCGATCGGGGCGGTCGCGTTCTGGACGGTCATCGACCCTGCCCGCGACGTCCTCGGCGCCGCGGCCGGATGGCTGCCGCTCGCAGTTGCGGCAGGAGCAGCCGTCGCCACCGCGCTGCTGTTCGCCCCCGCGACCAGCCGATGGCTCAAGGCCGCGCCGATTCGTCGTTGAAGGCCGGGTTCGCTGAAACCGGGCTAGCGCTCGTCGATCGTGGTGGTGATCAGTGTCATCGCAGGCTTCTTCGGGGTGGAACCGAAGCCGAAACGAACCGGTGGGTCGACGTCGGTCAATCCGCCGAGGTCGTTGCCCTGCCACCCCGCCACCACCGACTCGATACGTCGCTGACCCCGCGCGCCGTAATACTCACGGCGACCTCCGCCTGCTGAGCCACGGGTTCGCACACCGTGCAGGAACACCCGGGCGATCGGGTCGCTGACGGCGCAGAACCACGGCGCGGTGACCACGGCACGCGGCATCAGTGACAGCAGCCGCCCGAGCAGGGTCGGCGCGCCGACAACAAATGACAACTCCAGATCGCCCGCCCGGACCGACACCCGCGAGCCGTCCGATTCGTAGGTCACGTCGGCGATCACGCTGCGGTCGAAATGGTAAGTGGCGGTGACGAAGTCCCGCACCTCATCACTCGGTGCGACGAGCAGCCGCTCACCGTCGGCGAACTCGACCATGACGTCGGCGAAGTCACCCAGATGTGATGTCGGCCAGTGCCCGACCACGATACGGACGCCCGCCGTGGTACCGATCCCGGAGATGTCGCCGTCGAAACGCAGGCGCGTCACGGTGTCGTCACTGCGAATCGAGCTCGGCGAGAATACCTTCGGCACTGCGGGCGGCGACCGTGCACGCCACTGCCGTCGGCCTATCGAACAGCGGATGGGCGGCACGGGTGCGCCAGCGCCGGACCGCTTCCATCGCGGCCTTGCGATGCAGATCGACGCTGTCGTCGGGTGCGATACCGAGCCGGGCCCAGGGTTCGATGCCGGAGCCACCGATGATGCGTTGCAGGTCATCGCGGTCCTGGGGTGGCAACTGGATTCCCCCGGTGCGCAGTTTGCCGAGCAACCGCAGCTCGGCGAACCCGTGAACATCGGCCAGCATACGCGCCGTCGCCTTGCGCAGCTCTTCGGTCTCAGCCGAATCATAGTGCGCAAGAATGCGTTCCAGGGCGATCAGGGCGGTGTGGGTCTTGAGCTGATCGGCGCGCTGCCCGAACTGCACATCGATGATCTGCCGGAGTTCGGTGAGGCCGCTGCGGTCGACCAGTTCGGTTGCCAGAGTTGGCGAGTCGGGCGTCCCGAGCCGGATCAGGGTGACGGCCATCCGGATGCCGTACATACCGAAGCGGTCGAGCAACTCCGCACGCAGACCGGGCTCGACGGGCAGCGGGGTCTCGGGCCGGACAAATCGGTCGGTCGAGAGCATCGCCAGCGCGAGTTCCTCGGGCGCAACGGCAGCCAGAGCGACGAACGCCGAGTACTCGACCTGCCGCAGGGTGCGCGCGCCGAGAGCCAGCAGGCCCGCGACCGGCACCACAGCCTGACAGAGGCCGGTGCGTTCGAGCTCGGTGGCGAACCGCGCCGCAACCTGTTTGGCCGACATCATCGCGTCCACCCGGCCCGCGCCGACCTCGTCGGCCCGCGACACCACACCGACCACACCCAGTGGCCCGGACTCACCGCCGATGGACTCCCCGATCCTGCCGAGGAAGGCGGTGTCGGTACTGGTGAGCGTGCGCAGCAGATAGACCACCGCGTCCGCGCCCGACTCGCCGTCCTCGGGGGTGAGCATGTCGACGGTCAGTGCGGATACATCCCGCGACAGCGACGCCGTCCCCGGGGTGTCGATGATGGTCATCGACCGCAGTGCTCTGGCCGGCCACTCGACGTCGAGGCGGTCGACGCGGTCGGCGGTCAGATCACCGAAGTCGAAGGTGAGGTGGCCATTTCGGCGTAACACGGGGATCCCGGCTGATCGCTCGCCGTCGTACCGGGCCGTGACCTTGGGGTTGACTCCGCGCCGGTACCAGGTGACCACGCGGGTGCACTCGGTGGCGTCGGTCGGTGCGATGTCCTGGCCGACCATCGCGTTGAGCAGGGTCGACTTGCCCGCCTTCAACGACCCCGCGATGGCGATGCGCAACGGTTCGTCGAGTCGGTCGGAACAGTCGGCCAGCCGGGCAGCGGCCCAGCGGTCACCTCCGCACACCTTCTCGGCAGCGTCGAGCAGCTCACGGGCGCGGTCGAGGGTACTCACTCCACGGCCCGATCCGCCGATGCTGATCTGACCGCCGGGGTTGCCGCAGCGCCCCCCGTGGCCTCGATGGCCGGATCCAGCTGCAACGCCACCTTACGCAGCGCCGCAACAGCTTTGAGCTCCTGCTCGAGTTCGGCGGTCCGGGTTCGCTGTTCGGAGCCGGCCATCGCCGCGGCCTCTTGGGCCGCCTGCAGCGAGTCACCTATCGACCGCGCCGACTGCTCGGCGACCTGGGTGAAATGGTCACGCAACGTCCGCTGGATGTGGCGAAGCCGATCCTTGGATTCCTTGCCGACCTGGAAGCTGACGTCGTCGGTGAACTTGCGGATGGAGGCCTTGGCCTTGTTCCGCCGTTCGTTGGTGCGCGCCTCCTTGTCGTCCTTGTATGCCTTGGTTCCCAGCAGGAGTCCGGCCCCGACCGAGATCGGGTTGATCAACGCGAGCCCGGCGAAGGTGCCGATGAGGCCGAACATCAGGACACCTCCGTAGGAGCCCTTCATCCCGATCAGCACCTTCTGGGTGATCCCGACCTTTCCGGACTCGAGATCGGAGAGTTCGGTGACCGGATCGAAGATCCCGTCGATGTCGGAGATGTCGAGGCGCGGCAGGTTGGCCTCGGCGGTCTCGGCGAAGTGCTCAGCCACCCGTTCGGCGAGCCACACCGCCCGCTCGTGCGCCCACACGAAGTTGTCGCCGACGGCCACCGCGATCTGGTCCTCGAGCCATTCGGTGAGCTGCGGCCAGTCCTTGCCCGGATCACCTTCGTCGACGGCCTGTTCGGCCTCGCGGGTGATGGCGCGCAACCGGTCTCGCAGATCGTGGTCGATGTCGGCGGCGAGGTCCGTGATGCCGTCGGCGAGGGTCTGCTGCCACAGCGACGACCGCTTCTGCATGTCCTCGGCGGCAGTTTTGGCTCGGGTGAGTTCAGCGACCGCGGCAGCGGCCGTCTCGGGACTGCGCATCGCCGCGAGCTCACTGCCCAGGGTGAGGGCCAGATGCTCGGACACCGAACGCAGGTCCAGGGCCACTGATTCGCGAGTCGAGTGGTCGGCCCGGGCGACCACCCGCTCCCGGAGGAATCGGTACACCTCCACGAACCCGGCCTCGACATTGAGCGAGTCGTCGCCGAGACGCAGTGCGTGCGAACGCAGCATCGACGACACCGGCAGCAGCTGGACGTCGAGTCCCTCGCGCTCGAGGTGTGCCCGGTCGGCATCGACGATCTGACGCCAGTGGGGATACAGGTCGGTTTTGGTGATCAGGCAGGCGACGGTCGGGCACAGCGTCATCACCTGGCGAAGAAACGAGATCTCGGGCTCGGTGAACTCCTGGCTTGCGTCGGACACCACAAAAACCGCGTCTGCGGATGGGATCAGCCCGAGAGTGCTTGCGGCATGCGGGTTCCCGTGTCCACCGACGCCGGGGGTGTCGACAAGCACCAGGCCGTCGGCCAGCAGCGGGCTGGGGACGTTGACCTCGAGCCGGGTGATGTCGCGTCCCTCGGCCAGCGGGTGGTCGGGGGTCACGGAGGTGAGCTGGCCCATCGGCAACGGGGTGCGAACTGGGTCACTGCCCGGTTGTGCGAGAACAAGTTCGGCGGACGGCTGCTGGCCGTTCTGCACGAGAGTGGGCACGGCGGTGGTCTCGTCGTCGCCGACCGAACACACCTCGACGTTCAGCAGGGAATTGACGAACTGGCTCTTGCCCTGCTTGAGCGGCCCCACCACCACGATCCGTACGCGCGGATCGGTGACCCGGGTGCGGGCTCCCTCTAGCCGGTCGACCAGGTCCTGCCGTCCCGACTTGGCAGCGATCTGACCCATCCGGCCCAACAGCTCGCCCAGCCGGCCCGGCTGAGCGCCTTCGGGTGCACCGTCGGCGGGTGTGGCCGACGATCCGGCGATGCTCTTCATGCTGAGGCGCTTTTCATCGGTCATCCGGTCTGCTGGTCGTCGAAATGATGAAGGGTCTACCGAGAACACAACCACATCGGTCCCGCACACGTAACCGTGTGCGGGACCGATGGTGTTACAGGGTCAGCGACAACACCCCTCGTTCACGTTGTCGAGTTCGGGTCTTGTCCGTCAGTCGTCGAGGGCGCCGCCCGCGTCGACCTGTCCGCCTCCGTCGGTGGTGGTGTCGGCGTCGGCTCCGCCGAGCAGTCCGCCCGTCAGTCCGCTGTCGCCGGTGAGCGCCCCGGTGAGTCCGGTGTCACCGGTGCCGAATGCGTTGTCGGCGTCGATGTCCGACCAGCCGCCTGCGTTTCCGCCGACCACTCCGGTGGTGGTGTCGGCCACTCCGCCGGTTACGCCGCCGACCACATCTCCGGTCACCTCGGCCGGTCCGGTACCCGCGTCCGCAGTGAGATCCAGCGGTGCGGGAGCACCGACGCCGCCGCCGAGTCCGGCCACGCCGTCGAGAGCGTTCTCGAGCTCACCGGTGGCCCCTCCGGTCAGCACGGACTCGACGCCGCCGCCCAGTCCCAGACCGCCTGCGGCGTCACCGCCGACCACACCGCCGATGGCACCACCCGCATCGAGGTCGCCGCCCGCAGCACCGCCGACCGCGCCGACCAGACCGGCATCGATGTCGGTGGCCGCACCCAGCAGCGCGTTCGCCGAGGTGTCGGCATCGGCGATCAATCCGCCGCCTGCGGCGACAACACCGCCGACTGCGGTTTCCACACCGCCGCCCACGATGGCGCCGGTGCCGAGTCCTCCGGCGATGCCCGCGTCCCCGGCAGCTTCGAGGCCACCGACCAGCGCAGCGGCAGCGGCGAGTCCACCGGCCGCGCCGGCATCAAGGGCTCCGTCGATTCCGCCGACCAGGGCGCCGCCTGCGCCCAGTGCGGTGCCGATCCCGGCACCGACTTCCGTCTCCACGAGTCCGCCGAGGTCGGCTGCAACCAGACCGGCTGCGCCGAGCGCGGTGCCGAGGACTGCGCCGAACTCGCCGGCGAGGCCACCGTCGATGTCGAGGGCGCCGTCCAGGACCACACCCAGGGCACCACCGAGGTCGAGGCCACCTTCGAGCAGTCCGGCCAGTTCACCGGCCAACGCACCTTCCAGTGCTCCGCCGATCGTTGCTCCGAGGGTCGCTCCCACTGTGGCGGCCAGCGCGCCACCGGCGGCGAGCGCAGCAGCCACCTCGGCACCGAGATCGGTGTCGAGAACCGCGTCGAGGCCCAGGGCCGCGGTCAGACCGGCAACGAGTTCGGCGCCCAGACCGGCGTCGAGGTCGCCGACCGCACCGATCACAGCGCCGAGAACGCCACCGAACTCCGCACCGAGTTCGCCACCGACGGCCAGGACTCCGCCGAGTGCCGCAGCGAGTTCGGTGGCCAGGCCGCCTGCCAGCAGTGCGGTGAGGTCGGCCCCGATCACGCCGCCTGCGGCGAGTGCGGCTTCGAGAACGCCACCGAAGACGCCGGCGATCTCCGCGGCTCCGTCCAGTCCGAACGCGCCGCCCACGATTGCGCCGAGCGCGAGCCCGAGGTCGAGGCCGCCGGCCAGCAGCCCGGCGAGCTGTGCGCCGAAGTCGGCGTCGTGCAATCCACCGATCGCACCGCCGAGGGCAAGACCCAGTCCGGCGGCGACTTCGCCTCCGGCTGCCAGCACACCCGACAGCGCGGTGCCGAGGGCAAGACCGAGGTCGGCTCCGCCTGCGAGCAAAGCGGCGAGGTCGAGGTCGCCGAAGGCGCCGAGGGCGGCTTCGAACGCTCCGGTCAGGCCGGCGGCGAGACCGCCGCCGAGTCCGAACACCCCGGCGAGGGCCGCGGCCAGTGCGCCGTCGACATCCAGGAGGGCTTCGAGATCTGCGGCGCCGGCCAGTTCGAGCGCGGCGCCGAGGACACCACCGAGCGCGAGACCGAACTCACCTGCCAGGTCACCACCGGCCGCCAATACGGCAACAAGGGCGCCCTGGAGGGTCGCGGTGAGTCCGCCGGCGAGCAGTGCGGTCAGGTCGGCTGCCAGCAGGCCGCCGGCTCCGAAGGCCGCGGCCAGCGCAGCTCCGAAACCGGCCGCGATGTCGGCGACAGCGCCCAGTCCGAGAGCTCCTTCGAGGATCGCGCCGAGTGCGAGTCCCAGGTCAAGGCCACCGGCCAGCAGACCGGCCAGCTGGGCCCCGAAGTCTGCTTCGAGAAGTCCGCCGAGCACACCACCGAGGGCAAGGCCCAGTCCGGCAGCGATCTCCCCGCCGACTGCGAGCACACCGGCGAGAGCGGTTCCGAGCGCCAGGCCCAGTTCGGCACCGCCGGCGAGCAGCGCAGCGAGGTCGACCGCGCCGAATGCGCCGAGGGCGGCATCAAGAGCCCCGGCCAGTACGGCGGTCAGACCGCCGCCGAGTCCGAGGACACCGGCGAGCGCAGCAGCCAGGGCACCGTCGACGGCAAGGAGGGCCTCGAGATCGAGGACACCGGCCAGTTCGACTGCGGCACCGAGCAGTGCGCCGAAGGCCAATCCGAACTCTCCGGCGAGATCACCCCCGACGGCGAGGGCCGCGGCCAGTGCACCCTGCAGGGTCGCCGTCAGGCGCCGGCGAGGGCCAGCAGCAGGTTCGCATCGAGCAGTCCGGCGAGTGCACCGGTGAGCGCGCCGGTGACGTCGAGGACACCGGCGAGGACTGCACCGAACTGCGCGGCCAGACCGGCACCGAGGCCGAGACGCCGGTGAGCGCCGCACCCAGGGCCAGTCCGGCATCGAGACCGGCCGCGAGTGCGGCGGCCAGGTTCGCCGCGAGGGCACCACCGAGACCGATCGCGCCGCCGATCACCGCACCGAAGGCCGCACCGATGCCGGCGGCAAGGGCGCCACCGAGTTCGAGCGCCGCGGTGAGAGCGCCACCGATGACGGTGGCGAAGCCGAGTGCTGCGTCGAGGTCGAGGCCACCGACCACGGCCAGAGCGGCGTTGATCGCTGCGGCCAGGCCTGCGGTCAATTCACCGGTGACGCCGAGTCCGGCGCCGAGGACAGCTGCCACGGTTGCGCCGATGTCCAGTACGCCGTCGAGGTCGAAGATCGCCCCGAGGCCACCGCTGAGGTCCAGGATGCCGCCGACGATGGCGCCGATGGCCGCGCCGAGACCGGCAGCGATCTCACCGCCGACCGCCACACCACCGGCGAGTGCCGCCGCCAGCACCACCGCGAGCTGCCCGGCGAAGTCCAGGTCACCGAAGTTGATCCCGCCGAGGTCGAGACCTCCCAGATCAATGAGTCCGAGATCGATGTTCCCCAGGTCGATCGATCCGAAGTCGAAGTTGCCGAAGTTCCCGAAGTTGATGCTTCCGAAGTCGATGTTCCCGAACTCGAAGCCACCGAGGTCGATGTCACCGAAGTTCACGTCGCCGAAGTCGATGTTCCCGAGCTGCAGACCGCCGACGGCGAGGCCGCCACCGATCGCGCCGACGTTGATCGCTCCGATGCCCCCACCGCCATTGCCGGCATTGATGATGTTGGTCAACCGCGACCCACCCGCGAACAATCCGGATTCGGCAACCATCGGTGCCGCGGCGACGATGTCGGCGTGGCAGAGCTCGGGCAGGCCGGCCGCGTTCAGCGCGCCTGCGGGTTCAGGCAGTAGGCGTTGGCGGCTTTCTCGTCGCGGAGGAGGCCGAGGATGAAATCGAGTACTGCGTTGCTGGGCATGGCGTTCTCCTGTTGCCGGGCGGATCCAGGTGGGTCCGCTGAGATTGTCTCCACGCTATGAGTCTGCGAACCCGGCCCAACGGGCCAACGCCCCCTTCGTCGCTGATGGGGGCGTTAGGGGAAGCCCCCCGGTGCATTAGGGGGTCTAGGGGATCGACCCCGCACATCCGCGACCACCCGCCGAACCGGTAACACCATCCCTACCTGCGGCGACATCATGGGAGATGGGCATCACAGGGTGAGTCGATGCCGTAGGCGCACCAGAGGAGTCGGCAGACCATGACCACATCGCTCGGTTTGAAGATCGGCAGCACCACCTGTGTTGCAGTGCCCGGTACCGACGGTGGCCTCGGTGCTGCTGTCGTGCGCGGCCCGATTCTCGAGTTGGCGCCCGACGCCTCGCCCGAGCTCGTCGACCGGCCGGGGCCGTACCGGGTCGGCGGTTTCACCGAGCGGGTGGGTGATCCCGTTGCCCTGGTGACCGACGACGGTCGCCAGTACACCGGTGAGGACCTATACGCCGCTGCGATGGCCGCTCTCGCCGCCGACGCCGGTGCCTGGGATGCCGACGCGATCGTGCTCGCCTGCCCGAACGAATGGCAGGACTACACCGTCGAGGCCCTGCGCGCGGCCGCGGCCCGGCAGGACATGCCGGAGGTGACCGTGGTTTCCGAGGCGATCGCCGCGGTTGCCGCGCTCGCCGAACACAAGGGTCAGCTCGACGGCGTCACCGTGGTGTACGACCTGGGTGGTTCATCACTCGATGTGGCGGTGGTGCGCACCGGGGCCGACCCGGTGGTCATCGGCCGCCCTCTGAAGTCCGAAGAGATCAGCGGCGCCCAGTTCGACCATCTCGTTCTCGGTCATGTGCTCGAATCGGTGGGCGCCACGGACGCGATCGACCCGTTCGATGCGGCGACGATGGAGGGCCTGGCCGAACTCCGGGTCCGCTGCGCGGCGGCCCGCGAGGCGTTGTCCTCGGACACCGAAACCGTTGTCTCCATCGATCTTCCGGGAATCCGCACCGAGGCGAGGCTCGTCCGGTCCGAGCTCGAAGACCTGCTGCGGGCACCCCTCGCGAGCTCGATGGCCCTGGTGATCGAGGCTCTACAGCTCGCCGACATCGAGCTGGGCGCGGTCTCCACGATCCTGCTCACCGGTGGCGGTTCGGCCACCCCTCTCGTGAGTGAATTGGCGTCGTCGATGCTGCGTATCCCGGTCGCGGTCAACAACGACCCGGCGACCACCACCGCCACCGGGGCCGCGCTCATCGCCCACACCGCGGCGAAGGCGGCCGCGGCGGCGTCGGTCGCGGTCGTGCCGGCGCATGCATCGGCTTCTGATGAAGTCGTTCCCGCCGGCGCGCACGCACTCACCCCGGCTCCCCGCACCGTCAAGGTCGAGCCCGCCTCGATGTCGCGGGGCAAGCGCACCGCCATAGTGGTCGGAGTCGCCGCAGCGATCGCTCTCCTCACCGCCGGAGGCCTGTCGGTGGGCACTGCCCTGACCGACGACGAAGGGCCCAAGCCTGCCGCCGCAGAGTCGTCCGTGACGAGTTCACCGACCGCTTCCTCGACTGCGCCCGACGGCTCGCCCGCCGGGTCCTCGACCGACACGAATGGCGGAACCGGCAGCAGGACCCCGGGCACGGTCACCACCGGCGCCGACGGACGGCCGACAACGGTGGCACCCAGAGGCGGTACGGCTGCCCCCGCCCCCGCCGCGCCGGGTGCCCCGACCGC
>NZ_AYTE01000017.1:0-34534 GCF_000506245.1 Williamsia sp. D3
AGCGCAGCGAGTGCGGGTGTGAAAGTGGTTGGAGCGCACGGGCGCAGCGCAGCGGAGAACGGGCGACACCGCCGGGGCGTGGGTTGACAGGTCGGGGTCCCCGGCCAGCCACCATGAGAAGGCGCGCGCCCCCGTGGTGACCACAGCAGCGAAGCTCGGACCGCCAGGTCCGACACGGGCTGAGGGGGTGGGGGGATGAGAAGCCTGGCCAACGACACAACCAGGGGAGATGGTGTCGGGACCGGGGGGAGTGGTCCCAGGACCGGGGGAATGGTCCGGTTGGCCAGGCTCTCGGTGAGCACGCTAGCAGGACGAACTGACATTGCCCATCTCAGCGGCGCTCGCGGGACGAAGCGGGGCAGGTTGTCTCACCCTACCCCGCTCCGACTGCCTTTAGTTGATGTCCGCCAGGACGTTGTAGCGGGTCGGGGTTAAGCGTCTTCGAGGACTTTGACGGTGGACAGGTCGGTGGTTTCTTTGGCGACTTCGAGGTCGTAGTGGGTTTGCATGTTGAGCCAGAAGGTGTCGCTGATGCCGAACATTTTGCCCAGGCGGAGCGAGGTGTCGGGGGTGATGGCCCGCTTGCCGTGGATGATTTCGTTGATACGCCGTGGCGGGACGTTCATCAGATCGGCCAGTCGGCGCTGCGACAGGCCCATGGGCTCCATGTAGTCCTCGAACAGGACGACACCGGGATGGATCGGGGGATGGGCTGTGGTGGTCATGGTGGGAACCTTTGGTCGGGGATTTGTTCTTGGTGCGGTAGGGGATGTGGGTTAGTGGTAGTCGACTATTTCAACGTCGGCGGGTCCGTGTGCAGTCCAGGTAAAACAGATTCGCCACTGCTGGTTGATGCGGATGCTGTGTTGCCCGGCCCGGTCGCCTTTGAGCGCTTCGAGTCGGTTCCCCGGCGGGATCCGCAAATCTGACACCCGGTCGGCGGCGTGCAAGGCCAGGAGTTTGCGGTAGGCGCGCTGTTGCAGGTCCGGGTCGAACTTCTTGACCACTTCCCGCCGCCACACCTTCTCGGTTCGAGAGTCGTGGAAGGACTGGATCACCCCTTTAGTGTAACGCGTACCGTTACGGGGGTCAAGTGGTGGATGGTCTCGGGTCGGGCGGTGGTCAATCGCGCCAACGCAGGCTGGGGCGGGGTAGGTTGTCTCACCTGCCCCGCCCCCAAACCTGTTTAGCTGATGTTGATGTCGTCGGCGTTCATGTCGCCGGTGACGACCTTTTCCACGTCGGACAGCACGTATCCAAACGCTTCGGTGAGGAATGTCAGGTAGCGGGTGCGTCCTTCGCCGATGCTGCGCAGGTATTCGTGGCCACCGCGCCAGGCGTCCTTGGGCAGGTTCGCCTCGTGCGCGGCGCACGTGATCGCCAAGGCGATCAGCTGGGCGCGTTCACCGGTGGCTCCGTCGAGCGCTTCGATGGGATCGCCGCCGAGCAGGTCGGCTGCGATCTCCTTGGCGTTGGCGTCCTGGCGGGTGACGTTGTACATATCGGCGTCGTGCCACATCGTGGTTGCCAGGAACGCCGCGACCACAGCGGCCTTACCCTTGGGCAGGGTTTTACGGCCGAAGGCCTCGGTCAGCTTGTCCCGGCGCACCGTCTGCGCCGCCACACCCAACTTGTTGAGCGTCTTGACCTTGCGTCGTTCGCGGGTCTCGGCGTCTTTGTGGGCCTGCTCGGCCTCGGTCAGCGGCCGATCTTTCGGGGTGCTCTTTTTGCTTGACCGGTTCTGCTGGTCCCACTCCCACACGGTCAGTAATCCGGCCTCTTCGTAGCAGCGGTGAAACCACACCACCTCAGCCGTGCAGCTCTCGGTCCGGGTCACTGTGCGCGGGTCGTGGTAGCCCTCTTCAGGCTTGAGGTCGGCGTCTTCTTCACCGTCGAGGTCCCAGTCGATGTCGTCGCGGTCGAGTGCGACTCCTTCGGCGCTGGTGTACTCGGTCCGCCACCGCGCCGACAAGAGCGCGAGCAGGTGATCGGGGTCAAGATCGGCCACGGTGGCTTTGCTGCCTTCAGCGTCGACGAGCTGATCGAGGCGGCGGTAGCCGCTGACAACGTCGCTCCGGTCGGTGGTGGCGATAAAGCCCTGGGCGGTCAGTTCATCGCGCGCGGCCTGATCGCGGCGCGTGCCGGTGCGGTCTCCTTGAGCTCAGCGGCTTTGTGGTCGAACCGGCCCTCGGCAGCGGCGGCGACCAGCTCGGCCACGGCCTCGGGATCGTCGTCGTACTCGGCGAAGATCATGCCCTGGTCCAGGGTGAGGTTCGCGGCATCGACCGCGCTGCGGGCGGTCTGGGAGGCTGCGGTGGCCAGCGCTGCATCGACCGTCTTTTTGTTGGTGTGCAGCGATTTGGCGATCTTGGTGGCCGACAAGCGGTCAAGGACAGTTGCTCGACCGCTGCGGCCTTCTCCGATGCTTTGAGGTCGGCGCGGGCTTCGTTGGCGATGACCTGGTCGATGATGCGGCGGCGGGTCCGCTCGGTGTCGTCGCTCTCGGCCTGATCGGCCGCGACCACATAGACCGGGATCGATGTCAGACCGGCCTCACGGGCGGCGAGCATCCGGCGTTGGCCGTCTCGGACCTTCACGGTGCCATCGGCGTCACGGACGGCGTACAGCGGCAACCGGACACCGGTAGCGATCGAGGCGATGAAGTCTTTGCCCAGCACCGGATCGGTGCGCACGTTGTCATCCAGGACCAGCTCGGCCGGGTCGATGTGCAGCAGCTCCCCGGTAGCGGCGGTGATGGTCTCGACAGCAGTGGTCTCGGCGTCGGGGGTGATGGTGGCGGTGTTGTTTCCCATGGTGTTTTCTCCTATTGTGGGTGAGAAGCAACCGGGCCGAGTTACAGTCGGCCCGGCTGCTTTTCTTTATGGGCCAGAAGCGGTTTCGCTACCTGGGGTTTGTGGGGGTGTGGTCGACGGGGTTGGTGTCGGCGTCGGCGAGCATGCAGGCGGCGATCACGCGGACATTCGACAGTCGGGCGGCTTCGTCCAAATGTTTGGTGGCTTCGATGTGCCACGCGGCGCGCTGGTTCGGGTGGGTGGTCGACTCGCCCCGCCGGATGTACATCGCGGCCTCGGCGGTTTCCCGTTCAATGGCCTCATCCAGCGCGGTGGCCCACTCTTCGGCCTGGGCAATCATGGCCTCGTGGAAGCTGATTCCGCGTAAACCGGCCATCATGCGGACCGCTGCCAGGTTCGGGGCGGCGACGGTCAGGGCGTCGAGTTCGGTGTAGGTGTCGATGGTCATGGGGTGCTCCTTTTACTGTGCGAAGTGGGTGGGGTCGAGGACGGTGGCGGCGGCTACATGCGCCTCGGGGCTGCTAACCGCGAGGTCGAACAGGACGAACTTGGTGTCGTCGTCGAGATCGGTGTAGGCCGGATCTCCCGGCATTTTCGTTTGGTTGTAGACGTGCTCCATCGCAACGAACGGGTCATAGAACATGGCGTGCCTCCTTGGGTTGTCGTGTCCGCCAACTTTTTTGCCCTTCTGGCAAGGGAGATAAAGACCGGCTCAGGAGGACAGAGCACAAGATGTGGGCGGAAAGTTTTTCAGGGAGCGCAGCGAGTGCGGGTTGAAAAAGTTTCCGAGCCGGCAGGCCGGAGCGCAGCGGAGCCAGGTCTTGTGCGGCGGACGACGCCGGTCATGATCGGACGGCCAGAAGGGCAAAAGGGCTCTTCCGGCCCGATAGGCCGGTGTCACAGTGCGCCGCAGGCGTATCGGAGTAGGTGACCGCGCAGCGGGCAAACAAAAGGCCGACCACCACGGGGAGTGTAGTGGCCGGCCGAAGGGGAGGGGCCCGGTCGTGAGGACGCTGGGTGGTGGTTGTGCGGGAGCTGCGCTAGGTCGCGGTAGGGCCCGGTGTCGCGGTAGCTCTAGATTTGACGTGGTTGTCGCGCTCAGCTCGACGTTCGTGCGGCCATTCGATTGACGGGCAGCCTAGTTGCGCTACGAACTGACCCCTGCGTCCTTGGCTAGTTTGCGTAGGGCTGCGCGTAGGTCCGGGTAGTGGACGGGCTTTGGGTTCTGCGCAGTGCCTGCCCTAACGACTGTCCACCCGTCGTCGCTGCTCTCTACTGAGGAGAAGTCCTGAGCCACCCGGCCACGGGTGATGAGCACGATCTTAGGTAGGTCCAGGTTGAGGAGCTTGCCGCGCACCTTCTCTTCCAGGATATGAGCGCCGGTCGGGTCGACGGCGTAACAGGTGTCGCCAACCCACCAGAGGAAGTCAGGATAGAAGGTATTGGATTTGCCGACCTTGATAGGCAGCTGCACTCCGTAACCCGAGCCCCGGGATGGGTTGCGAGCCCATGTGCCGATGTTGAGGCTATCGAGAGCGTCTGCAAACTCGCGCTCATCGGTGTTAAAGGACGTTGCACCGTAGCGCGGGTGCGCCGCGTTCTTGTACGTGATCAGCTCCGACGTAGACGGCTGGTGTGCGGGCAGCGACCATGCCTCCTCACCGATGATCGAAACGGTGACGAGTTGTACGGACCGTTCGAAGTTGTCGATCAGAGCGGCGGCACGCTCTGCCAAGACTTTCTGCGCGGTGGACCCGGTCGATGCGCGCTGCTCGAAGGCTGGCCCGGTGAAGATACTCGGTTCAAGCAGGTGAGCGCAGTGTCGGTTGGCCGACTGGATGCGGCGTCGCAGATATTCTCCATTGGGCCGGCGAGTGGCCGCGGCGATGGCCTTGTAGCGCGTGTCGTCGTCACCGCTACGTAATGAGATGCGTTTGGTGGTGCGTAGTCCCTCAGCAATAAGGTCATTGTCGTCCCACAGCTGCTTTGCCATGGCGCGAATCTTCTTGACTTCGTCATCAAGCTCGGCCTCTCCCAACTGATAGTTGGGCAGCGTGGCGATCTTGCGGGCCTTCGTCTTGACCGGCACTTCAGGAAGGGGGTCCTTCTTGGTTCGGACCCGGATGGCCGAGGAACCGTAGGGATCGGACTCGTCAAGGGCGTACAGGCTGAGCTCTCGCTTCAACCCGCTGATGATCTTCTCGAAGGCCTGATTGGGCACCCGGACATAGAGATAGGCGGTGTTCAGCGCTTCGTCGTCGAAGTGCTGTGCTCCGGGCTGCCGCAGTGCACGGCCGATGATCTGTGCGATCCGGACGTAGGAGTTGGATTCGTCATCAAAGTATTCGACGTAGGCCTCGGGGTCGTCCCAGCCTTCTTGTAGCGCACGATTGCAGATGATGTGGCGGTGGCGCGGCTCGAGGTCGGTCAGCGAAGCCATGCGTTCCGCATCTTCCGGAACAATCTTGGTTTGCGTGTAGATCGCGATCTCGTCCGCTGGCACTTTGGCATTTACGAGGTGCTCCCAGATCGCGACCGGGCGAGCGATGATCTCGGTCTTGGTGGGGTTGGACTTCTCGACAACGTAGAGCGCCTTCGGGTTGACGCTGCTGCCCTCTTTCTTGGCGCGGCGGGCGAGATTACGCACCTGAGCTAGAGCTACATCGAGCAGCACGGCGGGGTCGGAGTCGAGGTTGTCGACTTCGATGGTGTGCTTGAGTAGCTGGGCGTCGACAACGTCCTTTGTTGCCACCGCCACTCGTCCTTTGGCTGCGATGGGTTTCATGACCGGGTCGTCATCGGTCGTAATGGCGAACTGGTCGAACCTGTCGCTGCTTGGCGGGGTGGCGGATGCAAGTAAGAAGCCAACGGGCTTAAGGCCGATTAGCTGGTCGAGTTGCGCGGGCGTCTGGTTGTGACTCTCGTCATAAACTACCCAGATCGGTCGCGCAAGGGCGGACGATAGCTGCGCCCAAGGCGATTTGTCGCCGCCCCAGTCCGGTTGCGGCCGATGCATGTTGAGACGTGCTGTTTCTACGCCGCCGTCACTAGCCGCGTCCGCTTCGTTCCATGACCCGACGGTGGTCACCCAGATCGTCAGCCCGGTGTGCGTTTCGAGTAGCTCCCCCCACTCGGACTTACTAGGCCGTTCTCGAACTATTTGAGTTCCGGCAGGCAGGAGCGAACGATAGCGGCCGCGCAAGTTGCGGTACGTCTGCTCGACCACGGCGGCCGATACGGATGTCCAAAGCACCACCGCGCCACCCAGTTGTCCAACGGTCTTGGCCAAAATGGGGGTTTTTCCAGCGCCGGTGACCGCCTTGAGGTGCCCGATGAACGGGATCGTAGTCAAGCCAATCTTACGAACGCCGCCCTCCGCGTAGGCGCTGATCCATTCGTCGGCCGCCTCAGAGAGTTGGGCCGCGGCCTGCTCCTGAAAGGGCAGCAGTTCAAAACCGCTCACGGCAGCAGCTCGTGGTCGAGGCCGTCGTCGGTGCGGTCGGATGCCAACGCGGCAAGTATCTCGTCAGGAATCTGGCAGAACCGAAACGATCGGGTCTCAGATACCGCACAGGTCGTTCCGTAGATACGTAGGGGGGTCTTGAGCGGCGGGGTCATAGCGGCTGCCTCCTTCAAAGCCTCGTTGATAATCGTTGTGGTGACCCGACTCTTCGTGGTGCCGTTCCAGACGAGCGCCAGACCCTCGCCTCGCGCGTTCGCCCCGATAATCCAGTGGCCACCGGTGACACGACGGATGCCCGCGCCAGCGCCGGTCCGATCGGTCTGGCAGATGACGTGCACGATTTTTTCGCGCTCGAGGCCCAGAATCGCTTCGCGATCAAGCTCACGCCCGGTGCGCATGAAGGTATAGCCGGAGTCGAGGTTGTCGATTTCGATCGCCCGCGCCAGCCGAGGCGCGGTCAGCACTTGTGCGTACTTGTCTTGGCCGTTGCCTTCTTCGATGAGAATGAACCGGCGGTGCCCCTTGTCGCGCTGGTTCAGCGCCAGCACCGCGTCCCCGGTTGTGCCACTGCCAGCGAAGGGGTCGAAAACCACGGAGTCGCGGTTGCCGGCGGCCCCGACAAGCATTTCGATCAGCTGGACGGGTTTCGGGTTTTTAAACCCGTCAAAGTCTTCGCCAAACAATTGCTTCAGCCGGTAGGCACCGGACCTTGCGTCGAGGTCGATTACGCTACGGAGCCCACCCTTATAGCTATTCAGAAAGTCCTTCATCTGCACAATCTGGTCACGACTCTTCGGGAACACGATTAGACCGTCTTCTATCAACCGCGACATAGTCTCAGGCTTGAAACGGTATCCATTGAGGGGCGTCGCATAGGATTTACGGCTGCGCACGCTAACAACGCCAGCCTCGGACACCCCATACCTGTAGCCACCAGGGTTAGGGTTATGGACGCGGTAGGCCACCTGAAACGGCCCGCCGACCGGGTCGACGTCGGTGTAGCGGCTAAGTCGCCCGACAGACTCCTTGTTAGTACGCACGAACGCGCCCCACGCCGCGCGCAGCTCGTCGTGATCCTTGTGCCGACGCTTTAGCTTGGCGAACTGCTCCATCATGGCATCGCGGATCTCGTCGGCGGGCGTAGCCCAGACCTTCGGCACCTTTTTGATGTTCTTGGCGTAGACCACGACGTATTCGTGCTCAATCGCGACACGGGAGGGATTGTTGTCCGGCGAACCGCGCCAGGTGATGACCGCAATCCGATTGCGTTCATCGAACACCTCGTCCAACAGCATGAGTAACCTGCCGAGCTCGATGTCGGAGATGGACACGAATATGACGCCATGATCGGCCATTAGTCTGCGAATCGCGACCATTCGCGGGGCCATGTAATTCAGCCATTTGGTATGACGTCCGCCATCTTCGTTGCTGACGTAGTAGGAGTCCGACCCGTCCGCATCGGGGTCGCGGTAACGCGCATCGGAGTAACGAAAATCCTGGCCGCCGCGGTTGTAAGGCGGGTCGATGTATACAACGTCTACAGAATCGGCGTACTGCGACTGCAGAGAGACCATGACTTGAAGGTTGTCGCCCTCGATGAGCAGATTGCCAGCGTCCTGATCGCCAAATGACAGCACGGGATCGATCTCAAGCACTCGAGGTGTCGGCACCGCCGCCCTGTACGAGCGCCTACCCTGCCAATGCAGGTGCAGTCCAGCCTCCGCGTTGACCTCTTCTAACCCGTCGTCGAGAGGTCCCTTGTCGGCCGATTTTTTGGCTGACAGGTTCTCCGTTGCCTTCTTCGCCACCGCTTAAGACTATGGCCCACGGATCAACTCTCCCCACCGCCCTGACATCAGAGCCCCGGCGCGGCGCCATCCAGGCAAACCCTTCGGCACAATCGTCAGACTGCTGCGCCGAACCGGGCCGTGATCGTGTCGGCCACCTGCGAAGGGCTCAGCGGCGTACTCCGTACGCCCACCATCCACCAGGCCGCGAGCACGTACTTAGCGCCCCACAGCTGCAAACATGCCGCAGGACCCCGAACTCACGGGCACGTCAGTAGATGGAGCTCACGGATCAGCATGGGTAGGCATCAGATGCGCAATCGCGGCAGCTCAGGTTCTCGCAGCATCATTGCTGGCCGGGGCAGCACGCAGACCGTGGCGTGTTGTCGACGATTGCTCTAATCTTAAGTCTGCCAGATTGGCAGATTTAACTGTTGGGAGATAACGATGATCACCCATCGAATTGAAATTGATGATGACGTGTACTCCGAGCTTGAGCGCCACGCTCAGGGTTTTGAGCGTCCGAACAATGTGCTTCGCCGTCTACTTCTGCCGGCAAGAGGGCACGGCGGTGAGTCGAGTGGTGGCGCACGGCGCCCCGGCAAGCTATACGCGCTCGTGGAGGCTGGTCTGATAAGTGTGGGTGACACCCTGAAGCATCATCAACCACGAAAGCATCGGACGTTTACTGCGACCGTCGAAGCGGCCGGATGGATTACCACCGAGCACGGTCAGTACGAGTCACCTTCTCCTGCCCTCGCAGACTGCGTCGGCACTCAAATCGATGGGTGGGCGTGGTGGATTCATGAGCCGACTGGCAAATCCCTTCGACAGCTCCGGGACGCCGTTCGTAGATCAGGTGCTGTAAACGGTTAACGTGCGGCCGCTCGCCGAAGGCATGGCGCGCAGATTGGATAAGCCACCTGTGAGGCTCGGGATCTGCTAGCAGACATAATGCAATCTTATCGCCGGAACACGGTGTGGCACTATACCTTCCCAGTTCCAGACCCATCAGCAGACAGCAGAGGGTACTGCAGGGGCTCACGCCCGACGCCGTTACGTCTGACGCACAACGAGTGGCGTTGTGAATGTGTGAACTCAACGCGTCTGGTGTGAGACGAATAGGTGGTAGTAGTGAGTTGCTTTCCGAACGCGAACAGGAGTGTGAACGGCAGCAATGGAGGCTCACCCCCGTAGATTGAAGTCGGTGTTCCGCAGCGACTTGCGGCTCGTTGTCCCGTTGTTCCAGCGGCCGTATGTGTGGGACGAGGAGGATCAGTGGGCTCCCCTGTGGGAGGACATCCTGGCAGCGTTCGACCGCCGCACCGACGTGGACACCCCACCTCATTTCCTGGGTGCCATTGTCCTGGAGCAGAAGCGCGGTGCGCTGGGCAGCCTCGAAGTCCGTGAAGTTATCGACGGCCAGCAGCGGCTGACGACGCTGCAACTGTTCATCGCAGCGCTGCGGGACACGTACCTGGCGGAGAACATCAAGACCCGGTTGTTCAATCACCTCCGGAAGACGTTGGAGAACGACACCGATCTGATCGAACGGTCGGAAGAGGAGTTCAAGCTCTACCCGACGAACCGTGATCGCGCTCCGTTCGTCGGCGTCATGCGCGGTGAGTACCGGGACAAGACATCGGACCCCAGCTACGCACAGATCCCGCGGGCCTACCTGTACTTTCGGGGGCAGTTGGAGGATCTGGTGTCCGCGTGCGGATCGGAACAAGAGGTCGAGGACGCGCTCGACGGTCTGTCCGAGGTAGCGCTCGAGCACCTTGAGCTCGTCGTCATCGACCTCGACGTTGAAGATAACGCACAGGTCATCTTCGAGACGCTCAACGCACGTGGAACCGCGCTCAGGGCATCGGACCTTATCAAGAACGCCCTTTTCCGCACCCTTCAGGATGGCGCCGCCGGTGACGACGGCATTGAGACGCTGTATCGGACGTACTGGGAGCCGCTGGAGAGCGAGCAGTGGCAGACCGAAGTGCGGGTGGGTCGACTCACGCGGCCGCGGCTCGACGTGTTCGTCGGCTACTTCCTGACTGTTCTGCTACAGCGAGAAGTACAGTCCCACCAACTTTTCCCGCAGGCACGAGGCTACTTTGACGGCGACAAGGAAATGGCCGCAATCTTCCTCAAGGAGATGTCGCGCTACGCCGCCGTCTACGCAGGAATCGACGATCGCACGATCGCGTCGAAGGCAGAGAAGGTGTCCCTCGATCGGCTTGAGATCGTCGACACCACGACGATCATGCCGGTCTTACTGTGGCTGTTCGCGAACTCCGATGGAGCGGAGCGGAAGCGGGCACTGGCGCTGTTGGAAGCGTACCTCGTCCGCCGCGCGATCTGCCGGCTCACACCCAAGAACTACAACCGATTGTTCTTGGAGCTGACCCGTCGGCTGGAATCAGCGACGGAGGAGGCGGACGTAGTCGTGGAGCGATTCCTGGTCGGCCAGCGATCCGACTCGGGAGTGTGGCCGACCGACGCTCAGGTCGTCGATGACATGACGCGTTTGCAACTGTACCGGCTGTTGAAGCGGGATCGCCTGCAACGACTATTGCTCGCAATTGAGAACGAGATGACCACCGACAGGACAGAGCCAGTGCCGCCCAGCAAGAAGCTCTCAGTAGAGCACCTCTTGCCCCAGGCGTGGCATGAGAATTGGCCTGTCGACCCAGGTGACGGTGGGGCGGAGGAGGAGCGCCGCGACGAACTGGTGCACACGATCGGGAATCTGACGCTCATCACGCAAAAGCTCAATGCGAGCGTCTCCAACGGCCCGTGGTCGATCAAGCGTGAAAACTTGCTGAAGCACTCGGCGCTGACAATGAACAGATCGCTGCCAGCAGTATGGGGTTCCGACGCGATCGCGCAGAGGTCGCGTGTTCTGGCCGACGTGGCCACGCGGATGTGGCCGCGCCCCGATGCGGCTCCGGCGCGCGAGCTCTCGGACAATGAGCGGGAGCTCCGACCAGATCGGGACCGGGCAGTGGCGGCATCCAAGTCATCACCTCAGCGCACAACGGGGTCGGGCACGCGGCGCCGGGACATTGGCCAGCACATCGTGAGCGCGTTCAGCGAGCTAGATTCTGGAGAGTTCCTAACAATCAGAGAAATCAGTCGCACGCCTTCCGAGCAATATCCGGCGAACGACCCTCCATCTGACGGCGCCATCTCGATTCGTCTGTTCCCCAAAGACAGCAGATCCTCGACGGTGCCCGGCGTGGAGGGCGTCATCGTAGGCGGGCGGCGGGGCGCGCGAAAGCTGTGACGAAATGACCGTCGAGATAACTGGCTGCGAGGGTTGCGTAAATGCACTGCACACATCTCGCGCACTAGGAAACCGATAGACGAAGCGATCGGGCACAAGATCACCAATGCCCATCCACCAGGGTGCGTACGATTCCCGCAACACCCAGGAGGGCGGCGCCCTCACCGTTGAGTTCACGGCGTCGTCGCCTGTCGCTATGGCTGTTCCCACACGACTGTCGGAGTGAGTCGGGCTGGTCGTGGGTCCGGACCGCGCGGTAATCTTCTTGATTCGGTTCGTGCCGTTGCTTGACCTGCGGGCGGGTGTTTTCGTCCTCTGTGGTCAGCCGAGTTGGTCGGCTGGTCGGAGCAGATCAACAGTTAACCTGCGCGGCCGCCCTGGGATTATTGAAGCCGCTCGTTGGGTGGGTGATCTGCTTCGACGATCTGGCGGGCGACCTCGGCGAGGCGGATGTTCTCGTTCTGGGACAACGTGCGCAGCATGTCGAAAGCCTCGATGGCGTTGACGCTGAAGCGTTCCATGATCATGCCCTTGGCTTGGCCGATGATGTCGCGGCTGGCCAAAGCACTGCGGAACTGCTCACCACGCCGCACCGCGGCCCACACGATCGCGGCATGCGCGGCGAAGATGTAACCGAGATCCCGGGCATCCTGATCGAAAGCATTCGCGTTGTCGGAGTACAGATTCAATGCGCCGACCGTGTCACGGGTAGTGAACAGCTCGAACGAGGCGATCGACCGAATTTTGGTTTGCGCCAACGCCTCAGCACGAAAGTCGGGCCACCGCGTCTCGGTCTGAAGGTCGCTGATGAAGTAGCTGTCGTGCTCGGTTGCCGCAGCGAAACACGGGCCCTGGCGAAGTTTCTCCTGGATCGAGTCGATCGTACGGGCATGCTCATGGGTCGCGGCCGGTGTAGCGATCTCCTCGCGGCGGGCCACGATGGTGATGCCTGCGTACTGAGCTCCCGGAATATGCTTGACGGCGTTAGTGAGAAGCTCATCGAACGCGCGCACCGAGGTGTCTGGCAACCGTTCATTCATCTGCCGCGCAAGCGCTGCGATCTGCTTGTAGACGTCGCTGTGTTCAGTGCCCACTTCTCGAGCCTTCCGCTGGCAGGATGCAACAGTCATGCAACTGACTGTATGGCATCGCAGATGTCGCTGCGGGATTAGTTAGCAAAGCCAAAATGGCCCAGGTTGGGCGGCCCGACCTGGGCGTCGTCAAGTTTACTTGACATAACATAGATTATCGGCGTAACCCGTTGTGGCTCAATCAGTTTCGTCACCAGTGACGAAACTCGGGGTGGTTTCGCGTCGTTGTGTGCCGCAGTCGGTGCGCGTAGGCTGGGAGCCAAGTCGCGCATACCGCTCGGTGGTGATGCGGGAAGTGGGCTCGAATGGGCGCCGACAACGACAGTGATTTCTACGCGCGGATCGCGCATTTGATGGGAACGCCGCAGCAGCGGCACTTTGATCATTCTGATGAAGCACTCGCTGATGTGGTGCACAGCGCGGTCCGCCACATTCCTGGTGTGGACTACGCCGGTATCACGGTGGTTTCTCGCCGCGGCCATGACGTGACCACGCCCGCGGCTACTCACGATCATCCCCGCACCCTTGATGCGTTGCAGCAACAGCACCGCCAGGGCCCGTGTTTCGATGCTGCTCTCGAGCATCAGACTTTCTTTGTCGACGACCTCACCGTAGACAGCCGGTGGCCACTGTTTCGGCGCGACGCCCTCGCCCGCACCCCTGTGCAGGCAATCAGCTCGTACCAGTTGTTCACCACCCGCGACAGGGTCGGCGCCTTGAACCTGTACGCCGACCGCCGCGGCGCCCTCGACCAGCCTGCCCGTGACCTAGGGTTCATTTTCGCCTCCCATGCCGCGATCGTGTGGACCGGATTACATCGAAGCGAGCAATTCAACAACCACCTGGCCGGCCGTGAGGTCATCGGCCAGGCCACCGGCATGATCATGCAACGCGAGGGTTTCGACGCTATTTTGGCCACCGCCTACCTACGGCTGATCGCCGACAACCGCAACATCACCCTGGTTGACGCCGCACACACAGTCCTCGACGGCCAATACGGACGCAATCGATAGCTACGCCCGTTATCTTTTGGTGCACAACAGGTTTGCGGTCAGCGTCCTGTTCGCGGCGGTGTAGCTGATGGTGTAGCGCTCGATCAGCATGTTCTTTTGTCTGCCCGGTGAGATCACGTGAGATGGCGCTTCAGATGTTGCCGTATCGGCCGTATCGAACGCGTTCGGACTGTAGGCACACATGCTCAGCGCGCCGTGGTCCTGTCCCACTAGCAGCACCTCGACAAGTACCCCTCCTCCGGTCGCTCCCTCTGAGCCAGTGGGTGAATCGGGCCCTCGGACGCGGTCAGGTGTCGTGGGGGTGATCGGCCTCCACGAGGCTGTGGGCGATGTCGGCGAGACGGATGTTGGCGTCCTGGGACAGTTTGCGCAGCAACTCGAACGCTTGATGGGGGCCGATGTTGTAGCGCTCCATCAACATGCCTTTGGCCTGGCCGATTGTGTCACGGCTAGCCAGCGCGCTCCGGAACTGTTCACCGCGGCGCATCGCGTTCCAGAGCACTGCGGCATGGGCGGCGAAAACATAGCCAAGATCGCGGGATGCTTCGTCGAACGCATCAGCTCGTTCCGAGTACAAGTTCAGCGCACCCACGGCATCGCGGGTGGTGAACAGCTGGTAGGACACGATGGACTGCACTGATGTCTGCGCCGACGCTTCGCGCCGGAAGATCGGCCACCGCTCATCGGCGCTGAGATTGGCCAGGTAGTAGGTGTCCTGATTGAGCGCCGCATCAAGGCACGGGCCTTCATGGTGGCGGTGCTGAATGGCATCCAACGTACGCGGCACCTCGTGCGAGGCGACCGGGGTGATGACCTCTTGGCGTCGGGCCACGACCGTGATCCCGGCATAGTCCACACATGCGATGTGCTCGACAGCATGGCGGACAAGTTCGTCGACCGCACTGCCGGAGTACTCGTTGATGCGTTCACTCATCGTCTTGACCAGGTCGGCGATCTGTTTGTACGCGTCGATGCTGTAGCCGCTCATCTCGGCCCTTTCGCTGACCATCGAGCGGGTGCACGATATGACCAACTGTAGCCGGTCCTTCGCTCCGGGCGTGGGCGATAGGCTAGACGGCGCTCCGATAGCAGATGACACGTTTGGCCTAGTTCGGTGGGTAGGCGGCCAAACAGGTCGGGAGACAAGCAGCGGTGCCGGCTCAGGCATCCGTGGTCGAGGACTGAGCCATGGGTGCCGCCCGAACCCAGCCTCCATGAGCCGGTGCGGCCCTGCCAGCCCAGGCCCACGAGAACCTCGGTGGCCGCGGAGGCGGCATTGTGTGGCAGGCCCCGAAAGCACCGAACGGGTACAGTGATTTGATGCACCGTCCGCGTCTTGGCCTCTGAGTGACGGGCGTGTTGCGGTGGAACCCAACGCTTTTGAGTTTTACAAGCAAGTTGCTGACTTGACACAGGGTATGAGCCGACGTCTGCCGGCCACTGCAGCAGGCGCACTCGACGAACTCATCGGCGGCGCGATCAATCACGTAGGGGGAGTGAACTACGCCGCTGTCACCGTCATCGACCGGACACACCACGTGACAACGGTGGCAGCCACCCACCACAACCCCCGACTGCTTGACAGCCTGCAGCAACAACACCAGCAAGGTCCTTGTTTCGACGCAGCCGCCGGGCCGCACAGCTACTACATCAGCGACCTGAACGATGAGCAACGATAGCCTGGTTTCCGGGCAGATGCACTACATCGGACACCAATTCGCTCCATCGCAGCATTCGAGCTGTTCACCACCCGCAGCTCGGTAGGCACCATGCAGTTGTATGCCGACACACCCGACACCTTCGACCACCAGACCCGCGACCTCGGACACATCCTCGCTGCCCACGCCTCGATCGTGTGGAATGCGGTACACCGTTGCGAACACATGCGCACCGCACTCGGTAGCCGCGACATCATCGGCCAGGCCAAAGGCATGCTCATGGAGCGTTACAAGATCACCGCCAGCGACGCCTTTGCCCTGCTGAGCAGGCTGTCACAGGAAGACAACACCAAACTCGTCGACGTCGCCCACCGCCTGATCACACCGAACGCTTACAGAGGTTGACTCCGACAGCGCCTGCCGCACCGAGGGCAGCTGGCACCCTTACTCGGTGCCGCGTTCGGCAACTACCACTGAATGGTCGAAGTTCTATGGCGCAAGATTCTCCGTTGCCGATGTCATACTTTGCAGCACAACCATTTTCGTCGTCATTGACGAAGATACCATCGGGTCAGCAACCCTGCTCATTGTCCTTGACTCCCGCCGCAAGGGGCTGGAGCCGGTGTCGTGTGAGACAGTTCGGCGGTGTAGAGAGGTGGCCCGGTGGTGGGCTCTTTACGGAAGGGGTTGTCGATGGTGTCCTGGCAGGCTCGTGCGCAGATCGCATGGATGCGGCTGCAACGCAAGAACCGGTTTTATGCCGATCCGCAGGTGATGCGTGAACGACTTGGCCGGCACCAGGATCCGAGGCGGGCCCAACCGCCCCGATCTGTCGCTGCCGCTCTCACGGTGGACCGTACCGTCGTTGACGGGCATGACTGCTTCACCTTGAGCCCCACACACGGCCCGCGAACTACCTTGCATATCTTTCACCTCCATGGTGGCGGTTTCGTCGAGCAACCCGATACGCAACACTGGTCGTTCGCCCGGCGCATGGTCGAGCTCCTCGGGTGCCGATACACGCTGCCGATGTACCCGTTGTGCCCGGCCGCCGACCACCGCACCATCGTGCCCATGGTGGGTGATGCTTATGCCCACACCATGGCCGGCACCGACCCCGGCCACCGCGTCGTTATCGGCGATTCCGCCGGCGGTGCACTCGCCCTGGACCTGGCGATTGATCTTCGCGAGCGCCGCCTTCCCCAGCCCGCGGCGATCGCACTGTTTTCACCCTGGCTGAACCTGCCCACCGATGCCCCTGAATCCCTGCGCATCGCACCATCGGATCCCGAGCTGGGGATCGACGGCTTACGTCAAGCCGCGCGCTGGTACGCCGCGGACACGGACTTCCACGACGTGGCGGTACGTCCGGTCGACGCTGACCTGTCCGGGCTGGCTCCGCTCATCGTGTTCATCGGGACCCGCGACATCCTGCTACCCGACGCTCGGCTCCTGCAGGCCCGCGCCCGCCAGCACCGCACGCCCCTCGACCTGCACATCTATGACGGCATGTTCCACAACTGGATTCAACACGAATTACCCGAATCACACACCGCGACCGACACACTAGTCGACTTCATCACCAGCCGCGTCTTCTGACCGCTCATCACTGCGGCGGCGCTGGGCCGACTCGTTACGGGTTTGAGCGGGCTGCGCGGGTCCCCGCAACGGTGGCGCGGTGAGGTCGCTGAGCAGCACCGCCTCTTGCGGACGTTCATTCACAGTCATGGTGGATTAATGCCCGCCATATCCACTCACCAAACCGATCTCCGGTACGTCAGCTCACTCCCCTCACCGTGGTCAGCCCCTCTCCCTCAGTCAGCCCATGCCCACCCGGCAACGGCACGGGGCGCTCACCCTTCTCACCGCCGCAGCATCTACCTCACGGCCGCTGCTGCGGCCAGGTCGGACGCCCAGAACCGGGCCACCATCATCGATGCCGGCCTCGGGCTCTGCCAGACTCTCCCCAGTCGTCGCTGGGCACGTCGCTGGGCCAGTTGAACGATGCGCCGTAACGACCCGCAATGGGCGGCCTGCCTTTGGTGCCTCGAATCAGTGTGGGCGGGGATTAGGCTTTGGCAGTGGTAACAACCAACTCGCTTGATCTCATCGGCGACCGCGTCAAGGGGCATCTCCGCAACAACGGCCTGTTCTGGGCGTGCATGGGCCTGTTCGCGGTGTTCTTCATCGGCATGGTGATCTCGGGATGGCAGGTGTACAACCACGAACAACTCGATCACGGCAGCACCGAACAGGTCAGTTTCGTCGGATATCTACGTACCGGCGACTTCATCGAGGCCACGTTTGAGAACTGGGAATCGGAGTTCTTGCAGATGGCCATGTACGTGGTGTTGACCGCCTACCTGTATCAACGCGGGTCGTCCGAGTCCAAGCCGGTCACCGAGCACGCCCACCAAGATGATGACCCCCGAGCGCGGGCAGGTGATCCCCGGGCGCCATGGCCCGTGCGCCGCGGCGGTTTTGTGCTGAAGCTGTACGAAAACTCGCTGGCGACTGCTTTTTTCGTGCTGTTTTTTGCCTCGCTGGCGTTGCACGCCTGGGGTGGTGCACGTGCCTACAGCGACGAACAGCAACAACACGGGCAGGCGCCGGTGTCGGTATGGGAGTACCTGAGCACCTCGCAGTTCTGGTTCGAATCGATGCAGAACTGGCAGAGCGAGTTCATCGCCGTCGCGGCGATTGTCTTGCTGTCAGTCTTTTTGCGTCAACGCAGATCTCCCGAATCCAAACCCGTCGCCGACCCACACCGCGACACCGGCGCGTAACCGCCGGTCGACCTGGCCACACCCACTCACCACACACATTGAGCGTTGTGAGCATTGCTGTCCGGCGTTGATGAACCTATCGATCTCGGTGGACCTTTCGGTAGCTCGCGGACGGCCCGGCCTAGGTGGCTGTACTTGAGGCGACAGTATTTGTGACCATGGTGTTGGTCAACGGCATTTGTCGTAGCCGCATCCAGATCGCCGATGTCTGCGGCACGCTCGGCTCGATACTCGCCAACGCGAGCTCATGCTCTGTGCGGTACCGGTGAATCTGGCCCTGTCTCGGTGACTGTCGAAGGAACCGATAAGTCCCTCGATCAGTCGCGTACCCGAAAGGGCGGCAGACCCAGCACATCTGGTGGTATTTCAATCGCCTCACCGGAGTCCATGGATGTCTCGCCGCCACCTAGAGGGGATCAGGCCACGGCACAGTGGCCTGCAGGACCGCTTCGGTCAACGCCGCGGTGCGCCAGGTCGTCACC
This sequence comes from Williamsia sp. D3, assembly GCF_000506245.1. Classification (NCBI taxonomy): domain Bacteria; kingdom Bacillati; phylum Actinomycetota; class Actinomycetes; order Mycobacteriales; family Nocardiaceae; genus Williamsia; species Williamsia sp. D3. The sequence goes on from NZ_AYTE01000017.1 coordinate 18,377, forward strand.
TGCTGATAATCGGGGTCTGCGACCATCTCCGAGAACGCCTTCCGGGACGGGTAGCGCACGAGCAACACCGCATCCCATTGCTGGCCTGCCTCTGCCACAAGGGCGGTGGAACCGTCTCCGGCATAGAGGACCTCGCCGCCAAAGCGTGGCAGGAACGTCTCGTGCAGCGCTGCGGCGTAGCGGTCATAGAGTTCTCGGCCTCCCTCAGCGAAACGCAGAAGGTTCAGCATCACTACCGGCCCACCAGGGTCCTCAACGAGGAAACGCTTCAGGTCGGCACCACGCGGATCGACAGCCATATCCGCAGTCTGGCATATCCCCCACCCGTTACGAACGTGCCCACACTGCGAAGCAGTGCAGGCGCTGGTGCTGGTGCTGGTGCTGGTGCTGGTGAAATCGTGGCCGACCGAGCTTTCCCGAGAATCGTATGGATCTTGGTTCGCCACTGGCGCTGGCGGGTACGCGCATCGACATGATTGATCCACGTGTCGCCGGTTCCGATGCCACTGTTGACTCCACTCGATACGAACACCGTCCAGCTGGCGAGGTGAGCAGTTCGGGATCGACTCGCATCGTCGTTCGCCCACTCGGCACACCGCTGCCCTTGGGCTTCCTCGGTCTATGCGTGGCTACCTTCGCTTTCGCTGGTCTGCAATTGGGCTGGGTGCCTGCACAACAGGGCAGTGTGATCGCCTGGGCGGTACTCGGGTTGACCGTGCCCGCGCAGCTACTCGCGGCCGTGTTCGGATTTCTGGCGCGAGACTCGGTCGCCGGCACCGGGATGGGGGTGCTCGCGGGCACCTGGGCGGCGGTCACTGTGGTGACCCTGCAGTCGCCGCCGGGCGCGGACAGCGATGGCCTTGGACTGGTGCTACTGGCCTCGGCGGCAGCTTTGCTCGTGCCGGCCATCGCGGCCCTGAGCAAACCGGTCGCGGTCGACACCGATCCGGCGCCCCGGCGCATGGGTACCCCCATCGCGACCTGTACCCCACGATGAACAGGCAGCTGTCGGCCGAAGCTGGGCATCGTTGATCTATCCCGGCGATGCGGGGCGGGCCGAAGCGCACAGAAGGGTAACTACCCGACGGCCGAGAGGTCCTGGTCGGCGATTCGCCGAAGCGACCAACTCGCGGCTTTGCGTAGCACCACCACCACAGCGGTCACCATGATGGCCTGCCACGGCGCTGCAGCACTGAGCCGCAACACACCGGCGGCCAATAACAGATCGAGCAAGATCGGCAGGGCCACTGTCAACTGACGCGTCCGCACAAGTACCGCGGCGGCCAGCACTACGCCGGCAGCAGCGATGATGAGCGCGACTTGGGCGAGCACCATGCTCACGGCGAGTCGCCAGGGGACTCGATGTCCGTGCGCGCTGCGCGGTTTCTGTTCAGGACTCGTTGTTCCTCGGCGACTTCGCGAGCAAGAAAGTAGTTGAGAGCGGTACGGATTGCGGCGATGGCCGCCAGTTTGCCGATCTCTTCGTAACTCGGCGAGATCGCGGTACGCAAAATGTCACTAGCGAGCTGAAACTCCAACCCCAACGCCAAGAACCGACCCAGCGTCAGCCGTACCGGCACGAAAGCATCTGGATCGCGCCGAGGGAGCGCACGCACAAACCCGGTGACCGCGATGACCGCGCCGATGAAGATGACACCTGCACCAGCGGCCTCGACCAAGCGCACCAGCAGGTCCACCGCCGAGCGCAGCGATTCTTCGGGAAGTATCTCCAGAGCCCGGGTGCTTGTACTCCCGCTATCTGCAATGTTCGCCGGTACCGCGCCGAACGAAACGACATTCGCCGCGCTCACCGCACCTGCAGCTCGGGCGGGCATGCGACGCCAGCGGTGCGGTTTTGAGCGGCATCGACGCGGCGTGGTCTCGGTAACTCATTGTGCCTCAGCATGTTTGTCCAGATACTCCACTACGACTAGGTGCGGTCACGGCCGAAACAACTCATTGCACGAGCTACCCCGTTCGGCAGCGTTCCAATCACCACACCGCTTGCTCGCCACAAGCGGACAGGGGCTCATGAGCAACAGATAAATATTCGCAAATCAAGCTAGCCATCGCACACTCCAAGTTGTAGTGTACAACTGTTGCGCATTGCCGTATATGGATGATGCATCGCTTCTCGGCGAGCGAAGGGCTGGTTGTGGGATCGTGAGTATCGATGAGCGGCAAGAAGACAACCGGTGGGCCGGCGACTGCAGCGCCGACTGTCAACGAGATCAGCGACGCGGTGCTGACGGCGTCGCGGCTGTTGGTGTCGATAGCGGCTCGGTCGATCGCCGAGGTCGAGCAGCAGGTGACGCTGCCCCAATTTCGGGTGTTGGTGGTGCTGGAGAACCGCGGGACGGTGACGCTCAACAGCTTGGCTCAGGCGTTGTCGGTGGAAAAGTCGACGATGGGCCGGATGGTCGACCGACTGGTGACCAGTGGGCTAGTCAGCCGGACCGAATCCCCCACCTCGCGGCGCGAACGCAACATCGCTCTCACCGATCATGGCCAGAAACTGGTCAAGACAGTCAGTCGTCGACGTCACAAAGAGATCGAGCGTGTGGTGGCGCAAATGGCGCCGGATCAGCGTGTCGGATTGGTAGCCGCATTGACCGCGTTCACCGACGCCGGCGGCGAACCGGCCATCGACCAGTCGTACTGGGTCTGATCCCTCGTCTCATACACTGCCGCCACGGCGCTGCGCGGCACATCAATCAGGTCGACCAGGCGGTGTAAGCGGCCGCTGTCACCGACCCCTACCTCAACGACGAGGAGCACTGATGAAAACCGATCGCATCGAAAACCCCTGGGGGAAGCGCACCCCGTACGGCCCGGGACAAACATGGCCGACACGAGTTGATTCCTTTCTGCGCGATGGCCTTTCGCCCGAGGACATCGATCGGTGGCTGCCATCAGCATCGGTACTCCATTCCAACGGAGATGGTCTCGACATCGCCGTCAAAGATGAACAGATCGTGGGGGTACGCGGACGCGCAGACGACCGCGTCAACCACGGGCGCCTCGGACCGAAAGATCTGTTCGGCTGGCAGGCAAACAACTCACCCGACCGGTTGACCACACCATTGATCCGCCGCGACGGCGAACTGGTCGAATGCGATTGGGGCACGGCCATGAACGCCGTCGTCACCCATTCGAAAGACTTGCTTGCCGAACAAGGTCCGAGCGCGCTGGGCTTTTACACCAGTGGCCAGCTGTTCTTGGAGGAGTACTACACCCTGGGTGTGATCGCGCACGGGGCGATCGGTACCAACCATGTCGACGGCAACACCCGACTGTGCACAGCCACCGCCGCGGCAGCACTCAAAGAGTCCTTTGCCAGCGACGGTCAGCCCGGCTCCTATACCGACATAGACCACGCCGACGTCATCGCTTTGTTCGGCCACAACGTCGCCGAGACACAGACCGTGTTGTGGACGCGCATGCTCGACCGGCTCGCCGGACCGAACCCACCCAAAATCGTGTGCGTCGATCCTCGCCCCACCGAGGTCGCCCGACACGCAACAGTGCATCTCGCGCCGCTACCGGGAACCAACGTCGCCCTCATGAACGCCCTACTGCACGAGATCATCGCCCACGACTGGATCGACGAGTCGTACATTGACGAGCACACCGTCGGTTTCGAGGAACTACGTATCCGTGTCGCGGACTATCCACCCGACCGTGGCGCCGAGATCTGCGGGGTGCCCGCTGACGCTATCCGCGCGGCGGCCGAGATACTCGGATCTGCCGAACGCTTGCTGTCTACCGTGCTGCAGGGCTTTTATCAATCGCACCAGGCCACCGCTGCTGCAGTTCAGGTCAACAACATTCATTTGATCCGCGGCATGCTCGGCACACCGGGCTGCGGAGTCCTGCAGATGAACGGGCAACCCACGGCACAGAACACCCGCGAATGCGGTGCCGATGGAGACCTGGCCGGCTTCCGGAACTGGTCGAACGACAGCCACATTCGTGAACTTGCCGACCTGTGGAACATCGACATGCAACAAATACCCCACTACTCGCCGCCGACGCATGCGATGCAGATCTTCCGTTACGCCGAGCAGGGCTCGATTCGCTTGCTATGGGTCAGTGCCACCAACCCGGCGGTATCGATGCCCGAACTACGGCGGATCCGGTCCATCCTCGAACAGGACCGACTATTTCTGGTGGTGCAGGACATCTTCCTCACCGAGACAGCAGAGTTGGCCGACGTGGTGCTGCCGGCAGCGGCGTGGGGGGAAAAGACCGGGACGTTCACCAACGTAGACCGGACAGTGCACCTGTCCGAGAAGGCGGTAGAACCACCGGGACAGGCACGGCCCGACCTCGACATCTTCCTCGACTACGCCCGACGCATGGACTTCCGGGACAAAGACGGTAATCCGTTGCCGCCGTGGGATGATCCCGAGTCCGCGTTCGAGGCGTGGAAGAGGTGCAGCGCGGGACGACCCTGCGACTACAGCGCCATGAGCTACGAGATGCTTCGTCAGGCGGGCGGCGTGCAGTGGCCCTGCAACGACGAACACCCCCAGGGAACAGAACGCCTCTATGTTGATGGCGAGTTCTTCAGCGACCCCGACTATTGCGAAAGTTACGGCAAAGACCTGATCACCGGGGCACCGCTCGAGCCAACCGAATACAAGGCGCTGAACCCCTCGGCGAAAGCGATTATCAAAGCCGCCGCGTACATCCGGCCGCATGAAATGCCCAGCGAAGATTACCCTTTCGCGTTGATCACCGGACGAACCCTCTTCCATTTTCACACGCGCACCAAAACCGCGCGTGCGCCCCAACTTCAGCGCGCTGCCCCGCAGGTGTGGGTGGAGATCTCCGAACACGACGCGCTCGAGTACGACGTCACCGAAGGCGACCTGGTGGAGGTGCGTTCGCCTCGGGGAGCAATCCAAGCACAGGCGCGTATCACCGCGATCCGGCACGGGGTGCTATTCGTCCCGTTCCACTACGGCTACTGGGACACCGACGACTCCGGCGGCGACCACCACCGGGCGGCAAACGAAATGACCCTCACCGACTGGGACCCTGCCTCCAAACAACCCATCTTCAAAACAGCCGCCGCCGGGCTTCGACGAATCCAAGCATCCGACGAACCGACCGCGGCGCCGACCAACACGGCCTCGGCCCCCATCACCGACTACGTGGCGCCCACGACCGGCGGCGAACAGGCCATCGCCACCAGCCAAGGAGCGCTGTCATGAAAATCAAGATGGCGATCGTCGAACTGCACCGCTCAGAATCCAAACTCGCCAGGCAACTGCGATCAACCGCAGCCCGCCACTACGTGGAACCCGAAATACACCACGTGGCATTGGATTTGGCCGAGTGGAGCGACGACCACGTGAAACAGCTCGCCGACAGCGCCGGCCGCTACAACCTCTTCCTGCCCCGAGGAGACCGCCACAGCGCGCCGCCGATCGTTGATGCGATCCAGAAGAGGGTCAGCACAGCCTTTGGCAGCCAACCGCAGCCCGGGATCGTTTTGCTCGCCGACCTACGCCGGCTTCACCGCACCGCAGCAGGGGTGTCGTTGGACTGGGAGTTGCTCGCACAAGGCGCACAAGCAGTCCGCGACACCGACCTTATCGACCTCGCAGCGCAAAGCCACCCCCAATCACTTCGCCAAATGAGATGGGCCAACGCCATGCTCAAAACCCTCTCACCGCAGATTCTGGCCAGCTGATGGCGACCACCACGGTTCCTAGTCACAGGAATCGGCGAACCAGTTCGCACACCTGGCTCACCACAGCGGTTGTGGGTCAGTCTCGGGCTCGCCGCAGTCAGCTTCTACGCCGCTCTCGCCGTGCTGGGCACTTCTCACACCACACACGAGGTGTCCCTTCAGGAGGACCACCGGCGACCCACAGGAAGGTAAGACACCATGAACACAGCAGCAGCCATGCTCGACACCTACCCCCTCGACGTGGACACCGTCGATCGGGCCACGCTGGTGGCCTGTATCGAAGCGTGCGCCGAATGCACACAAACCTGCACCGCCTGCGCCGATGCGTGCCTGGCCGAAGACCACGTCACCGACCTCATCGCCTGCATACGGGCCAATCTCGACTGTGCCGACGTCTGCCAAGCCACCGAACGCGTGGTCACCCGCCAAACCAACCCCGATACCCAGCTCACCCGAAAAAATGTTGCAGGCGTGCGCAGCCGCCTGCTCCGCGTGTGGCGACCTCTGCGCCCAGCACGCAGACATGCATGAGCACTGCACCGTCTGCGCCGACGCTTGCCGTCGCTGCGAAAACGCATGCCACTTACTGCTCGAAGCACTGGGCTAACAGCTATGACCAGCGAGCAACGAACCGGCAGCGACCACACGCAATCATCGCCTCGAGAAAACAGCAATACCCTGGCAGTGTCCTTCGGCCGCGAAGAACTCGTCATCCGCCAGCGCTGGGAAGTCATCAGTATCAGCAATGACATCGCGATCGCACTGTGGTTCATCGTCGGCAGCGTTCTGTTCTTCCACGAATCAACCACCACCATCGGAACGTGGTTTTTTCTCCTCGGCAGCATCGAACTGTTGATCCGACCCGCGATCCGCCTGGCCCGACGGATTCACCTACAACGCATCCGCCCACACAGTTCACCGCCCGATGACTCCAACGACTACTAGAGCACCGCACATGCCAGACCGATCACGTCGCCCCGCAGACGCGCGAGAGCGTCGGCCACGCAGGTACGGGCAGGATACGACTCGAAACATTGCCGGGGGGGTCATCGCCCGACACGGGTCGAGACCTCTGTACCGACATCGCGGAGAGTTCGCCGCCAGAGAAGGTGAGGGTTGCTCGCACGTGGTCATCGGCGCCCACCGCTGCGGCTCAGATTGCCGTCGTAGTGTGCGCCATGCTGTTGGTGCGGTGCGCATCCGGGGAAGGCGGTATGAGAGGACGTCTGTCGCAGGCGGCGGGCGACGGGTCGGTCGCGGTCAGCTCGGCCGCCTATGGACTTCGGATGTGGCATAACGATCGGGCCACCGGCAACCAGAGCACAGTTCTGTTCGGTGACATGAAGGACCAGATTGTCCAGGCGTATACCTCGTTCAGTGAACTCGACATCGACGATGCCGCCGATGCCCGCGCCAGCGAGCACCTGCTGCAGTTGCTGACCCAGCGAAAATACAAATCCATCGCTCGCACATACAGGGCGCGCAGAAACTTTCCCCAATGACCATCAACACAGCACAAATGAAAGGCTGCACTCCCATGTCTCAGAGCAACGACGATCCCGCCGCCCCCAACCAGAAATTCACTAGTGAAGGACCGCCTGAGAGCCTTCCCATCGGCACCGCAGTCGACATCGACAACGACGGACCCGGCGTCATCATCGAAGACTTCGGACCGCTCCCCGACCACGCCGTCGCTGACCTGGGCAACGGAGAACAAATACGACCCCGCCGCTACGCCGTCGTCCGAGACGATGACGGCACAGTGACCTTCGCCAACGAGAAACAACTCCACACCGCCACCACCGACAATTCAAAAGGTGACCCAGACCCCCAATGAATCGACCGACGTTCACGCCGACGAGGTAACAACGCGTCCTCACCAGCGCACCAACCGTCAGTACACGCCAACAGCCTGCAACGCGCAGAGTGGCTACCACTCTGCGCCAGCTAACATAATCTATCTTATCGGCGTCATCGGTTGCGGCTCAACATATTTCGTCACCAGTGACGAAACTGGGCGGCAGTTACGTACGTACCGAGTAGCTGCGGACCACCGCTCACAACAACTACGGCCGCACCGGTCTAGCTTAGTAGTGCGGCGGGCAGGTGACGCCGGTTTTTACGGCGTCGAGGATGAACATGGTGTCGAAGCGACGGATGTTGGGGTCGTTTTTGAACAGATGGTTGTTGAGGTCTCGTAGGTCGCGGATTGATCGCGCGCAGACGAGGACGGCGTAGTCCCACCGCCCAGAGAATGCGTACAACTGTTGTACCGATGAGTGTTTGCCGAGGCGCTGCGCTAGCCGTCGGTGATGGGCGGTGGACTCCTCGACGAGAGTGAGCACCACCAGCGCCTGGGTCACCGCCGATATTCGCTGTGGGTCGATGACTGCGACGGTGCGCAGCAGCCCCGAGGACTTGTATCGCTGGATGCGTCGCTGCACCGCACTCGGCGATAAGCCGACCGTCTAAATGGCCACGCAATGATATTGCGTTGCGCCGCGAACTTTGCAAGCGCATGTCGCACCAAGTTTCCTACTGTCCACGTATGGAACGAACTCATCGCACTGACCCTGACTGGCCTGTGCTGGATCCGATAGTGGCGCATGTCGATGCAGCGCGAACTGTCATTCCCGCAGTGTTTCTCGATAGTCCGCAGTACGAAGACGAGCTACTCAACGCGGCGCTGGGGACCCGTGTGACAGTGAAGGTGGAGACAGCGAACCCGCTACTCAGCTTCAAGGGGCGAGCGGTGAGTTACGCACTCCGGAAGGTTACGGCCGGTGAGCGTGTGGTGTGTGCGTCGTCAGGGAATTTCGGACAAGCCGTTGCGTTCGTCGGCCGCGCCCGGGGAGCGCGGGTCCGGGTGTACGCGCCGACACCGCTCAACCCGGTCAAACGCGAAAGGATACTCGCCTTCGGCGCCCACGTCGTGGAAGTCACCGGCGGCGGCGAACAAGCACGGCACGCCGCGGCAGCTGCCGAGGACGCGTTGCTCCTCGTGGACGGAGTCGACACGGCCCTGGCCGAAGGGGCAGCAACGATCGCCCAAGAGCTCACAGCCGCCGCCTCTTTCGACACCATCGTGGCACCCGTGGGCGATGGCAGCCTGATCAGTGGGCTTGCGTGTGGACCCGCACCCATGCACCTGCAACACGCATCATCGGGGTCGTTCCGCCTCGGCGCCGGCCATGCACCATTGCCACGATCATCACCGGCGCAAACCCCAACCCCCACACACTCCCCACCCAGACCTGCAGCGCAGACCTGAAGGAAGGACGAACCCCTTGGCGGTTCAGTCGGCGCGAAGGTGAATGGACTGTGAACCGTGCCTGGATTCGGCGGAGTCGCTCGGGAAACTAGGGGGCCAACAATGGCCAGGCCCCCTGGGGAAACGGGACGTATGCCGCTGCGGCACAGGAATATACGTGCGGACATGCTTGGCACCTGGGCGGGCGCGTTGGGTGTGGATCGGTCACACTAGTGTGTGGCGCGTATCGGCCTGGCCGGTGCGCTCCTCTCGTGTGCAGTCGACCGTCGGCTGCAGACATCGACACGAAAGGCTTCACCATGACCTCGACGTTCGAACTCGCGTTGCTCGACATCTTCCAGTTCCTGATCGACAACTCCGAAGCTCTCACCGGCCTCGTCGGCTAGCAGCAGTTCCATCCCCGCGGCCTCTACGTCCACCGCCGTCAGAGACCGTGCACGGATAGCGTGATGCCCCGAGTCCCCTACGACGCAGAGCATCACTCACTGAACACAACGCCCCCGCAATTCACGAAAGGCTTCACCCTATGTCGACGTATTCAGCACTAGACGCCGCGATCGATACCTTCCTCAACACCACCCCGTGGGCCATGGACGTCCTGCGGTTCGTCCTCGCCGGCCTGCCCTGACGCTGACACCCAGCGAGTTCGGGTCGAGCCGAGCCGTCCGGAGCCATGGTGGGCGCTCGGCCCACACTGGGAACGATCGCCGTTCATGAGAAGGCTCGTGGGAACCCGGTCTTGGAGCGCTTTGATCTGCCGGTGCACGTCGTAGAGTTCTTGGCGTTTGGCGTGCTGCACCGACGCAGGCAATGGGACCCGGCCGGATAGTTCGGCCTCGATCTGATCGACCCAGCGGTCGAGTTCGCCGGCCAAGTAGCGTGCCTGGGCTTCGCTCGAACTAACCGGCCGCGGCGACTTCAGCCCGCACATCTGCGGGCAGCCCAGTAGCACCATCTGTGACAAGCACGAGTAGCCGCTGAAAATACGCTGCTTCGGTCAGTCCGAACTCCACAAAAATGTCTTCGCCAGAACCGCCCCCGTACCGATACCACTGCATGGCAAAGGTCATCAGCCGACCACGATCATCTGGCTCGGACACTGATGTCATACTTCAATCATCCACCGGCAACTGCGTTCTGGTGACGCTGCCATTCAAAGCGAACAACACGCAAACAGCATGTGAACGTTTAGCAAACGGCAGTAGCGCGGTGGCAACTACTTCGCATCGGCCATTAGATTGGCTCCCATGATCTCGAACGAAGAAGAGCAATTGCTGATCGATCAGATCATCGACCGCCTCGTCACCCGACACCCGGAGACCGCTGAGCAGGCGGTCACCGACGTGGTCCACACTGCGTATCACCGATACGACGGAACGCCCATCCGCGACTTCATTCCGCTGCTCGTCGAGCGTCGCGCCCATGAACAGATCGCCGGCTCGTCCTACCTCGCTCCCCCGGAACTGAGCTCTACCGCCCCCTGAGGTTCGCACGGAGAACTTCTTCCCCCGCGACTGCAGATGTGGCTCAGTGGACGCGCTCAGCGAGAACAGTGGCGATATCAACTGCAGTAGCGCAGTTCTCATCCACAACGCCAGCATTTTTGAGCGCGTACTCGAACTGGATGGTCCCACCCGATGGCACCGACACCCACAGCTGGCACGTTTGAGTGCCACTGAGGTTGCGGTCATCTTCGACGAACGCCGGCCGCCCGGCGACGGTCAGGGTGCGGAAGTTCGGTTCATCGCGGTAGGCGGCCTCGAGGTCCTGGTATTGCCGTCTGATGTCGGGCAGGAAGTACATCACCGCCGTGGTGGGTGCGGTGGGGAGGCTCTGCCACCGACAGAACTCGGAGCCGTCCCCGACCACACCCGGACTGACCATCTCGAAACGGGCCAGGTCGGCCTCGTCGAACACTGCGCACTGATGGTTCACCAGATCCGCCAACGTCCATGGCGGAGACGACGGCGGAGGGGTGTCAGATCCCCGAATCGTCACTGGCGTCGACGGCTGCGTCCGCGAGGAACCATCGTCGTCACCGAGATCGCACGCTGACACCACAAACCCCACCAGCAACACCACCGCTATCGCACGACTGAACCCATTGCACCGCAACAGAACATCCCCCTTTCGTGCCCACATCACTCAGTTTTCGTCCGGCACCTCACGGCTAGTTTCTACCTGGTCGGCTGCGGCGGCGGCGGCGGATGGTAGTCGCCAGGCGTCGGTAGCGGAAAGGTCAAAGTCGGAGAGCTCACTGGCGGCGGTTCGATGATCGTTGCTTCCGGGTTCGCGCGCATCGCCTCAGTCAATACCGTGATCGGCGGTGAATCCACGTCGCGCGCATCCTGTTCGCTGACAGGCACGTCGCCGACGACCGGGATGACGGTAAACCACCCCTTCGATTCCAAGATGCGGGTAGCGAACAAGTACCACTGACCGGGCACCAGGGGTACGTCGCCGCCCAGGGACATGTACACCCCGGCCACTGTTCCCCCTTGCTGATTGACCAACGCGGTGCCTGGGACCGTTCCTTTCACCACTACGCCGACAGTGACGTCGTACTGCGTTTCCGAACCAGCGCTTAGAGCCTCGGTGCCAGAGAGTGCGGCAACCTGCCCGGTGAAGATGTGGGTAGCCATAGCGACCAGGTTGCGGGGGTCGGTCGTGTCGGCGACCGGGTCATAGGGCATGACCAGAGTGGAAGTTGCTGAATCGAGGGTGGCAACACCGCCGGGCCGCTGCGAATCACCCTCGCTGTCACCACATCCCGCCAACATCGCGACGGACACCGCGGCCGCGCACGCCATCCGATGCGGCGACCGTCCACGTACGTTCACCACAACCCACCCTTGCTGCCGATACGATGCCCCGCCGACAGTCTGCGCCCCGGCGACCGCGTATGCCCGTTCTATGACGCGATCGCCATGACCGGTCGGTGGTCAGACCCAGGGGAATTACGACGTTCAGCAGGGTTGTCGGTGACCGACGGGGTGACGCCGGCATGGTCGGTTGTCACCGCACCGTCAGCGATCTGATCAACGAGTGCATGGCTGACCAGGATGTGGTCGATCAGTTCACGGCGGCCGCGGTAAATACGGGAGAACCGTTGATCCTCGGGGATGTGGGCGGCGAGGTTCCACAACCGTTGACGATCGCCACTGTCAGGTTGGGTGTACCCACCGGTGCCGATCTCAGATCCGGGCGGCCCAGCCATCAGCTGGGTAGTCGCAGCATCGACGGTGTCATTGAGATCGCCCAACACCACCAACGGTGCGTCACCATCGGCGGCGAGGATCGTTGTGGCGGCCGCGCGGACCGTCGCCGCCTCCGCGGCCCGCCGGAACAACGCGTACGTCGCGAACCGGGCCCGCTCATCCTCATCACGAGGACTGAACCGCCCACCAGGAAAGGTCAACAATTTCGATTTGAGGTGACAGGTCAGCACATGCACACCGTCGACCACAGCGTGCAACGCCGGCCGGCCCATCGCCGTCTCCCCCACCGCAGTGTCATCCACCTGAACCGGACGCAACCCGTCGAGGAACGGACCCACCTGGTACACCTGCGACAACGGGGTCCGGGCTGCTATCGCCACACGGATGCCACGCCCGTCGGGTTCAGCGGTCTCTACATACCACCGACCCCCTACTCTCCCCAACACGTTCTCGAGCGCTCCCAGAGCCCCGATCTCCTGCAGGGCAAGCACATCCGGGTCCATCTCAGAGATAGTCGCAGCCAACGCATCAGCCTTCGCCGCGAACTCAGCCGCAGTGTCCGGACCCGAATCAGCATCGGGTGTAAACAGGTTTTCCACATTCCACGTCGCGATCGACACCATAAATCCCACCCTCCCAGAACACCAACGGCCCAGTCATGGACCACGGTGACATCCAAAATGCAAGTCCGTAAACACCTGCCATCGAGGACACCCCTACATTGCGTAGATCGCGAACGTGCACCCCTACGTCATCGCCCTCACCAAGGTTCCGCCGCCGACCCCACAAATAGCCAGCTCAGCCTGACGTGATCTATATTATCGGCGAGACCTATTGTGCTGCAATGTCTTTAGTCACCGGCGACGAGTGTAGATCGCAAACCGGTAAGCTCGGACCACCTCATCCATTCAGTGCAGATGCATGGCGAGCAGGTTGGTCCGAACAGACGTTGGGAGTCAGACGAGTTGGAGCCGACTACCGCCGCTGAAAAGAAGCTGTTCCTAGCCGCCAGTATGGGGCGTCTGTGCGATCTTCGAACCGCCGCCGAACGTCACTCTCGGATTGGGTACCGACCGTGGAAGATGCTGAAGTGTGGGGCGATTCCCGTATGGTTCGCAGCGCCTTCTTGCATCGTCTACGGCGGCCATTCGGTTAGTCTCGTCGGCGGATGGATCGGTGGCGAGTCTGGATCTGGGCGCCGATTACCCGAACCCGCTGACCGATGATGTGTTGGCCGCCGCCGATGTGGTGGTCTCGATGGACTGCGGCGATGCCTGCGCGATCTATCCCGGCAAGCGCTACCTCGACCGGACGCTCGACGATCCGCAGGGGTCAAACTCTCGAGACGGTCCGCTCCATCCGCGACGACCTGGACACCAGGGTCCAAAATTTGTTGCGCGAGTTGACCACTCCCGTTCCTGCCTGTCCCCCATCTGCTTCCTGTCCCTCCTGACGAAGGGATCTCACTTCACGTCCATCACCCCCAGCGAGTTGTTCGTCTGCGTGCACAACGCCGGACGCTCGCAGATGGCCGCCGGTTTCCTCTCGCGCCTCGCCAGGCGATGCGATGAAGGTCCGCTCCGCCGCAAGCGTCCCCACCGACAGCTCAAATCCGCTGCCGTCGAGGCGATGGCCGAGGTGGGCATCGACACACGGCGCAAACACCGAAAATCCTCACCACCGATGCCGTGCAAGCCTCAAATGTGGTAATCCTCGTGGGCTGCGGTGACAGCTGCCCCATCTCCCCCGGGCAAGAGCTACCGGGACTGGGTCCTTGACGACCCGGCCGGGCCAGGGCGTGGAAGCGATTCGCCCGATCCGCGACGAGATTAAAACCCGCGTCGAGGCGCTGATCGCCGAATTGACGTCCCAGCCCGCCGCCTCGGGCGGGTGCTGAATCAGAGATCAGTCCGGGGTCACTGTCAGCGCGCGTTGCGCGGAACGTGCAGCGAGAAAGTCGTCAACGAGTTGCTGGCGTTCAGCCGGGCCGATCGGCGGGAGTGCGGTGAGTCGGGTGAAGACGATGGGTCCGACGAGTTGGGTCAGGGCGAGATTGGTGTCGAAGCGACCGAGCTCCTGCTGGGCTTTTGGGCTGCCCAGGATCCGGTCGAACGGTTCGCGGTATTGGTTGACCACCCGTGCGCGAAGGGAACTGACCGGGTTCCGGTCTTCTTCGGGATGCAGAGTCGCCCCGGCCGTGCCGGGTTCGGCGGACCCGAGGGCGAGCCACCCGAGCATCGTCAGTTGGGCGGGGGCTTCCTCGATGAGCTTGGCCTGACGGTCCAGCAGTTCGATCAACTGTTCACGCATCGTTCCGGACACCGGCGGCGCGGTGACCGGGGGCAGCAGACGCTCGAAGGCCGCGGCCAGGAGCTGGGTGCTGTCGGTGAAATGCCGGTAGAGGGTAGTCCGCGCGACCTTGGACGCCTTGGTGACCGCGTCGATCGTGACGGCCTCGACACCGCCGGTCGAGAGCAGGGACGTCGCCGCGTCGAGCAGTCGTGCGCGTGAGCGTGCCTTCCGGGGATCCACGAGCCGGTCCTCGTCGTCGTCGGTGTTCTGGTTGATCATCTCTTCGCCCACCTCGTAATTGTGCCCTCGGATCAGTCGCAGGCACTATCCCCGCACCCCGCATTGTGCTACTCATAGTAGTGGAACGCTACCAACTGTAGCGTTAACTGGAGGTGGCTGCATGACCGCCGATGATCGAGTGCTGCTGTCGCGGGCGCAGAAATGGACGTTGGTGGTCTCGTGCCTGTCGGTGGCCCTGGTGGTCGCCTCGATGGCGGCCCTGTACACCGCGCTTCCGAACATTGCGGTGGCCACCGGGGCGACGCAAACCCAGCTCACCTGGGTGGTCGACGGGTACACGCTGGTGTTGGCGTGTCTGGTGTTGCCCGCCGGGGCCCTGGGTGACCGCTACGGCCGGCGGGCGGTGCTGATCGTGGGGTTGGCATTGTTTTCGCTGGCCTCGGCGGTGCCACTGTTGGTATCGACACCGTGGTGGTTGATCGCGGCGCGGGCAGCGGCCGGGGGTGGGGGCGGCGTTCATGATGCCGTCTACGCTGTCGATCCTGACTGCGGGATTCCCCGAGCAGCAGCGGGGGCGTGCGGTCGGGATCTGGGCGGGGGTCGCCGGGTCCGGGGGTCTGCTGGGGATTCTCGGGTCGGGGCTGCTGCTCGACTACTGGTCGTGGCAGTCGATTTTCGTCGGCCTGACCGCGGTGGGGGTGTTTCTGCTGTTGTGTGCCTTCACCATTCCCGAATCCCGCCAGGAAAATCCGCCGCTGATGGATGTGATCGGATCGGTCGCGGTGGTGTTCGCGGTCGCACTAGTGGTGCTCGCCATCATCGAAGCCCCAATACGCGGCTGGTCGGATCCCGTGGTGGTCGCCGGGTTCGGGCTGGGGGTGGTGGCCACAGTGGTGTTCGTGGTGTGGGAGTTGCGGGCGGATCATCCGCTGCTCGATGTGCGGTTCTTCGCCCGTCGGGGCTTCGGGAGCGGATCGTTCTCTATCACCATTCAGTTCCTGGTGACGTTCGGTGTCTTCCTGGTCCTCGTCCAATACCTGCAGTTGATCTTTGGATACAGCCCGTTGGGTTCAGCGCTGGCCTTGGCGCCGATGATGGTGCCGTTGGTGCTCTTGTCGGCGATCGCACCGTGGATGACGACCCGGCTGGGGTTGCGGTTGATGACGGTGACCGGTCTGCTCGCCATCGCCGCGGGGTTCTACTTCATCAGCCGGCTGGGTTTGGACTCCACCTACGTCGACGTGATGTGGCCGACGCTGATCATGAGCTCGGGTCTGGGCCTGACCGCGGCGCCGGCGACGGCGGCTATCGTCGCGGACACCGCCGTCGAAAAGCACGGGGTCGCCGCGGCGGTCAACGACGCCACCCGCGAGATCGGCGCGGCGATCGGCATCGCGGTCGCCGGCAGTGTCCTGGCCGCCGGGTACAGCCACAAC